>JANOLL010000156.1:0-5930 GCA_031419775.1 Polaromonas sp.
CACGCCAATGCGTACTCGGGTGTTTTGGGCGGGCTCGCTCATCCATTGAAGGTAGCCAACCAGATCGCCAATCGCCTCGTCAAATTGCAGCGGGGTCATGGTACCGGGCGCAACCTGTTGCCAACCCTTGAGAACCGATACCTTGTGCCCCTGCTCTTCTCGTTCTTCGTAAATCGGCTTGCGCTGACCCTGCAGTTCCCACAGGACGTTGGGCATGGCAACATTGGGATAGGCCAAATTATTCCAGCCGGTTTCCTTGCTGTCGTCACGGTAGTAGGTGCGCAAATACGTGTAGAGATAATCGGGACCGGTACCGCCTGCACCCGCACGGGAACGAGAGATCACAGTCAGGTCGGGCGGGATGGCGCCAAACCAGTCCTTGGCGTTTTTCGGATCCATCGACACTTTCATGGTGTCACCGACTTTTTCAGTCGTGAACAGCAAGTTCTCCTTGATCTGTTGCTCTGTCAATCCGATATCGGTGAGCCGGTTAAAGCGCATATAGGCAGCGGCATGACAATTCAGGCAGTAATTGACAAACAGCTTCGCGCCGTTTTGCAATGACCCGAGTTCATTGGTTTTATTGGGTGCCTTGTCCCACGCCACCCCGCCTTCACTGGCCAGCGCACCAGACGCCAAGCCGAACGCCGCGATCCAGGCAAAAATAATTTTTTTCATTGTTATGAATCTCCAGCTCAATGGGGGGCAAAAATCACGCGGTCCGGGACCTGCTTGAAGCTGCCAAGTCTGCTCCACCACGGCATCAGCAGGAAAAATCCAAAGTAAAACAGCGTACCCAGCTGTGACACCCGCTCGCCGATGGCTGACGGTGGCTGAACGCCCAGGTAGCCCAAAATCAAAAAGTTGATCACGAAAGCGCCGTAGAGATATTTATTCCAGCTCGGGCGGTAGCGGATTGACTTGACCTCGCTGTGATCGAGCCAAGGCAGGAAGAACAAGATAACGACAGCGCCGCCCATGACCACAACGCCCCAGAATTTGGCATCGATCATCAGCATGGCGGCCACAGCGACCAGCGCCACACCCACAATCACAGCCTTGAACAGGCCAGAAATCTTGGCCTTGATTACCCCCAGCGCTGCACCGGCCAGGACGCAGGCTATCAGGGCATACATCATTTCACTGGTGATCGCACGCAGCATCGAGTAGTAAGGCGTGAAGTACCAGACTGGGGCAATGTGAGCTGGCGTCTTCAGCGGATCGGCCGGGATAAAGTTGTTGTATTCCAGGAAATAGCCGCCGAACTCAGGCGCCAGGAAGATGATCGCCGTGAACACCATCAGGAACATGCTGACGGCAAAAATGTCGTGAACCGTGTAGTAAGGGTGGAAAGGGATGCCGTCCAACGGATGACCTGCTGCATCTTTAGGAGCGTTGGGGCCCTTGATCTCCACCCCGTCAGGGTTGTTGGAGCCGACTTCGTGCAACGCAATGATGTGCGCGGCCACCAGACCCAGTAATACCAGCGGCACGGCAATCACGTGGAAGGCGAAAAAGCGGTTCAAGGTGGCGTCACCGACCACGTAGTCGCCCCGGATCAGCAATGCGAGGTCAGGGCCAATAAAGGGAATGGCCGCAAACAGGTTAACGATCACCTGGGCGCCCCAGTAACTCATCTGACCCCAGGGCAAGAGGTAACCCATGAAGGCCTCGGCCATCAGGCACAAGAAAATAGCGCAGCCAAAAATCCAGTTCAACTCGCGCGGTTTGCGGTAGCTACCGTAAATCAGGCCACGGAACATGTGCAGGTAGACAACGACAAAAAATGCCGATGCACCGGTCGAATGCATGTAACGAATCAACCAGCCCCACGGTACATCGCGCATGATGTATTCAACCGAACCGAAGGCCAGCGCAGCGTCTGGCTTGTAGTGCATGGTCAGAAAAATGCCGGTGGTGATCTGGATCACCAGAACCAACAGGGCCAGCGAACCGAAGATATACCAAAAGTTGAAATTTTTTGGCGCGTAGTACTCACCCAGATGCTCGTTGTATAACTTGCTGGCAGGAAAGCGGTTGTCGATCCAGTTCAGCGCCTTGGCGGAGAGCGGGGCATCGGGAGAAATTGTTTTGAGTTCAGCCATCACGGATCCTGTGTCAAATAGGGAGCTTTGCGATTGCGTGAATCAGGTCCGAAATTTCTGATGAAAGAAAATCCGGCAAGGTATTCAGGCTCGGTCGGCAGGTCTTTTGAAAACGCTTAACGAGTAATTCGCTTTCAGGCCTTTTTGTCTTCACCAATCAGCAGCCGGGTGTCTGACAGGTACATATGCGGGGGCACCTCGAGATTGTCGGGTGCTGGTTTGTTCTTGTAGACACGGCCAGCCATGTCGAAGGTCGAACCGTGGCAGGGACACAAAAAGCCGCCCGCCCAATCATCGGGCAGTGAAGCCTGTGGCCCAGGCTGCAGTTTGTCGGAAGGCGAACAACCCAAATGCGAGCAAATGCCCACAACAACGAGTGTCTCGGGTTTGATGGAGCGATTGACGTTGCGCGCGTAAGCTGGCGTGAGCTCATCAGCCTTACGCTGGGATTTAGGGTCCGCCAGCATGGCGTCGACTTTTGGCAAAGTCGCCAGTTGCTCGGGCGTGCGCTTGACAATCCAGACCGGCTTGCCGCGCCACTCCACGGTGATTTTCTCGCCCGGCTTGATGGCGGAAATATCCACCTCCACCGCGGCTCCCGCAGCTTTAGCCCTTTCGGACGGTTGAAATGTGCTCACAAAAGGAACAGCCACTGCGGCTACGCCGGCACCGCCCACGGCCGCTGTGGCCACGATCCAGTTTCTTTTATCTTTATCGACCGATGCGCCTTGGGGCGCAGCATTGACACTAGCTTGGGTCATGAAATTCCTTCAAGAGCGGGCTTGAAAAAGGCTTGTTGGGTGACCCGAGATTGTAGCGGAGCAAAAACGTCCTTTCCAGCGCTGCGCCTCAAAACCGAGCGCTGATGCGGCCGGTCCGGCTGCGTTCACTTCCAGCCCAGCGCGGATAGCACGATGACGGCACAAACCCATCCTCACAAGCTGCTGGCACGGCTTGATCAGCCCTGATAATCGCTCTTTGGGTCGAAATGGTGTTTGGCAAGGAGAAAAATCCATGGGAATGATGCAGGAATTCAAGTCGTTTGCGGTCAAGGGCAATGTGATCGATCTGGCCGTTGGCGTGATCATCGGGGCAGCCTTTGGAAAAATCGTGGACTCGGTAGTGAGTGATCTGATCATGCCGGTGGTAGGCGCCATTTTTGGCAAACTGGATTTTTCCAGCCTGTTCATCGTACTGGGCAACGTTCCGGCGGGCACCGCCATGACCCTGGACGCACTGAAAAAGGCCGGGGTGCCAGTGCTGGCTTACGGCAACTTCATTACCGTTGCGGTCAACTTTGCCATCCTGGCCTTCATCATTTTCCTGATGGTCAAGCAAATCAACCGCCTAAAGAGTGAAGCTCCGCCCGCCGCGCCGGCTGCGCCACCAGAAGACGTGATGCTGCTGCGAGAGATCAGAGACAGCTTGAAAAAGTAGGTTAAAAAACCCAGATTTGCTATGTTTTAGATAGCATTTAGCCTAGATTTTTATTGGGCAAAACCGTTATTTGAGTTCCGCTAACTGACGCGCCATCTGCACAGCGGCAATCAGGCTGGAGGCATCAGCCCGACCCGTGCCGGCAATGTCAAAGGCCGTACCGTGGTCTGGGCTAGTGCGCACCAGTGGCAAACCGAGCGTGACATTGACGCCCTGCTCCAGGCCCAGGTACTTGACCGGGATCAGACCCTGATCGTGGTACATGGCCACCACCACGTCAAATTCCCCCGGCTTGTGGGCGGTGTTTCGGGCCCGCATAAACACCGTATCGGGCGCAAAGGGACCGGTCACATCCATGCCTTCAATCCGAGCCGCAGCGATCGCAGGAGCGATGGTCGATTGTTCTTCACCGCCAAAACGGCCACCCTCCCCCGCATGCGGATTCAAGCCCGCCACGGCCAACCGCGGCGCCCGGCCAAGGCTGGCAAGCAGAGTCTGGTGCGTGATGCGCAAGGTTTGCAGTACGCCGTCAAACGTGACGGCCTCAATCGCGTGCCGCAGTGCCAGGTGAATGCTGACCAGGACGATTTTGATCTCGGCGTTGGCGAGCATCATGCGAACGGGCACGTCGCTGACCGGTTTGCCCAGAAAGGCCGCTGCCTCAGCCTGCAGCATTTCGGTGTGCCCCGGGAAGTTCGCCGCCCAGCCGCCGGTAGCGGCAAGCGCCTCTTTGTGCAGCGGCGCGGTCACCATGCCAGCCGCCTCGCCCGCCAGCACCGCACGGGCTGCCCAGACAACGCAGTCGGCTGCGGCTTGTCCGGCCAAACCATTGACTAGCCCAAACGGTATGGGTTCTGGTAGCTCACATTTTTGTAGCACAGGAATACAACCGGGAGGAACTGAAGGTGTCTCGGTCAGGCTATCGATCTGTGCAACGGGCCAGGCCAGAGGTGCGCCCATCAATGCAGCGGCGCGGCGCAAGGTGGCCACGTCACCGACCACTACGCAGCCAGCCATCTCGGCCGGGGCATCGCGAAAGGCCTTGGCGATAATTTCAGGCCCTATGCCAGCTGCATCTCCCATGGTAACCAGCAACGTCTTGCTCATTGAAGTATCACCTTTGCAGTTCGCACTGCGGTGCGAGCTGGCTTGGGGCTGCCCGGCGCTGCGCTCATTGGAACCTTCGTGCTTCGCACTGCGGTGCGAGCTGGCTTGGGGCGGCCCGGCGCTGCGCTCATGCCGGGTTGTCGATATCAATGAATTCGTGGGCCAGCCCCCATTGCGCGGCCACATGCGCTGCTACCGCAGGCGCGCCGTAGCGCTCTGAGGCATGGTGGCCGCAGGCGATGTAGGCCACGCCCATCTCGCGGGCATAGTGGGCTTGCGGCTCGGAAATTTCGCCCGTGATAAAGGCGTCGGCCCCGGCTGCGATGGCCTCTTCAAAGTAACCTTGCGCACCACCGCTGCACCATGCTATATTTTTTATAGCTGCATTCAACCCATCCACGCTGACTACAGGCCTTTTTAATACCTTTTCAAGACTCTCCGCCAAGCTTTGGGCGCTGCTGTAGCTGCCGCCGTCAAGCTTGCCGCCCAAACAGCCCAGTCCTTGTTCGCCAAATCGGCCTGCCTCACCGTCATAGGCACGCAGTCCCAGTTGCAGCGCTAGTTGGGCGTTGTTGCCCAGCACCGGATGCGCATCCAGCGGCAGATGGTAGGCAAACAGGTTGATGTCATGCGCCAGCAGCAAGGCCAGCCGCTGCTTCATCCAGCCGGTCACCCGGCCGTCCTGGCCCCGCCAGAACAGGCCATGGTGGACAAAAATCGCATCGGCACCACTGGCCACCGCTGCTTCAATCAGCGCCAAACTGGCGGTGACACCAGATACGATTTTGCGCACCTCGCCTTTGCCTTCGACTTGCAATCCGTTGGGCCCAAAGTCTTTAAAGCGCGCAGGTTCGAGCAACTGGTCGAAAGCCGACAGCAGTTCTGCACGGGAAGCGACGGATGCGGAGGCATCCTTCGACATGCTCAGGCGAAACGGATCAGCGAGCTCGGGAGCGCTTTCTTCCCCAGTCGGGGCCGCGGAACTGGCTTTGCCGGGCCGCAGGCGCAGCGCCCCCTCGGGGGGCAACGAGGACACGCCAGTGCTGAGCGTGGGGGCTGGCTCCGCCGACGGGCCGCCCTTAGGCGGAGCAGCCCCCTCGGGGGGCAGCGAGGACGCGCCAGTGCCGAGCGTGGGGGCAACATTCACGGCAAAAAGCCTTCAACCGACAGGTAACGCTCGCCGGTGTCGTAGTTGAATCCCAGCACGGTACTGCCGGCCGGAATGTCTGGCAACTTCTGGGCGATGGCAGCCAGCGTCGCGCCGGAAGAAATGCCTACCAG
>JANOLL010000157.1:0-2203 GCA_031419775.1 Polaromonas sp.
TGCATGCCGCCAGACAACTGGTTGGGATAGGCTCCTGCTACTTTGCGCAGGCCGATCAAATCGAGCAAGGCATCTGCACGGCCGGAAGCCGCTTCCACGTCCGAGGAGCTGAGATTTTCCCGATTTGCTTTGAGCTGCCTACTGAACTTGATGTTGTCCATCACCGTGAGCCAGGGGTAAAGGCTGTAATGCTGGAAGACCATGGCGCGCTCTGCACCCGGACCTGTGATGGCCCGCCCATCACAGGTCGCCTCGCCCGAGCTTTTGGCGTCCAGCCCGGCGAGTATGCGCAGCAAGGTGGATTTGCCACATCCCGAAGCCCCAACCAATGTCACAAATTCGTTGTCATCGATTGCGAGGTTGATGTCCAACAGTGCGGCCGGCGCGCCGACGCCCGCTTTGCCGAACACTTTTCCCAGATTTGAAATGCTTACTCTGGACATGTCGATTTACCGGTGTCCATGCAGCCACGGAAAGGAGCGTCGGTGCAGCCAGCGAAATGCCTGGTCGAGCAACAAACCAATCAATCCAATCAAGATGATGCCGCCAAAAATGGTGTCGGTTTTCAAAAATCGCTGGGCTTTAAGAATGGCGTAGCCCAGCCCGGAGTTGGCAGCGACCAGTTCCGCCACGACCAGATAGGTCCAGGCCCAACCCATGGTGATGCGCAGGGTATCCAGCAATGCAGGTTTCGCCGACTGCAACAAGACCAGCCGAATCATCTCGTACCGGTCCGCACCCATGGTCAATGCCGTTTCAATCTGGGCGCGGGGTACCGCCCGAACGTTTTCGGCCACCATCAGGACCATCTGGAAAAAAGTACCGATGAAAATAATTGAAATCTTGGCGCTTTCACCAATTCCAACCCAGAGCATGACCAAGGGAATGAAGGCCACTGCCGGCATGTAACGTACAAAATCAGTCAAGGGCTCCAGCAGCGCCTCTACTGGCCGGAACGCGCCAATCAAAAGCCCCAACGGCAGCGCCAGCGCGGCCGAGAGCCCGAAGCCGACGCACACCCGGTAGATGCTGATCGCGGTGTCGTTGAGCAGGTCATCTTCGATCAACCAGCTGTACAGCCGACGAAAGACATCCAGCGGCCCGGGCATGAAAATCGGATCGACGTAGCCCGACACCGCGAGCGCAGCCCAACCCACGAAAGGGATGAACAGACCCAAGCCAGCGAAAAGCCAATACTGGGCACGAGTGATGCTCGCAGCAATTGCCCAGATGCCCTGGCTTGAGCTTGAAGGTGTGGCAGCAGACAAATCGGACTCCAGTAAAGACTTCATGGACACGAAAGCTCCTTCGGCGTAAACCGTGATCTCCCGGGCTTTTGTCCCTCCGTGGAGCCGCACTACCCTGCAGCCGACCGCTCTCGGACCAGACAGTCAAACCTTTGGCTTGACCCGGAACCCTAGCTGTCTTGAGCAAAAAAGCGCCGCTGGTGCGCTGGTATTTACTCGAAGACAAGGCAAGCAATTAAGGTGCCAGCATCGGGCTGGAGAATTGGTCAAGGTGGCTGCAGAATAAAAAAACCCGCTCAGAGCCTGCGCTCTGGCGGGTTGGGCTCTTCAAGGCAGCCAGCTTTTTAGGCTATCAGCGGCTGTATGCCGTCTCGCCGTGCGAGGTGATGTCCAGGCCTTCGCGCTCGTCTTCTTCCGAGACACGCAAACCAATGGTCAGATCCACCACCTTGTAGGCAATGAATGAGACGATGCCAGACCAAACGATCGTGATCAAAACAGCCTTGGCTTGAACCCAGACCTGAGACGCGATGGAGAAGTCGGCGGCAGTCACCATGGTCACCGTGGTCCAGTCAGCAACGTAACCTGGACCGCCAAGACTTGGCGCATTGAACACGCCGGTCAGCAGAGCACCCAAAATTCCGCCAATGCCGTGCACACCAAACACGTCGAGCGAATCGTCGGCACCGAGCATCTTCTTCAGACCATTGACACCCCATAGGCAAGCAAAACCAGCCAGGAAGCCAATCACGATGCCGCCGCCAATACCCACGTTGCCAGCGGCCGGCGTGATGGCGACCAGACCGGCAACGCATCCGGAGGCTGCGCCCAACATGGAAGCCTTGCCCTTCATCAGCGCTTCACCCAGACACCAGGCCAGCACCGCAGCGGCAGTAGCACACAAGGTGTTGATGAAAGCCAAGGCCGCAAAGCCGTTGGCTTCCAGAGCCGAGCCG
>JANOLL010000158.1:0-3237 GCA_031419775.1 Polaromonas sp.
AGCGTCAACAAGGCCAGACGCTGACCGTCGCACTCGGCCAGCAAGGCCTGCAGCGTGGCGGCCTGGGTCAGCGGAACGTCTCCCGACAGCACCAGCGTCACGCCGTCATCGCCCAGCAGGGGCAGGGCCTGCAGCACCGCATGGCCAGTTCCGAGCTGCGGCTCCTGCCGTGCGAGTTTCAAGTCAAACGTACTTGTAGCCCTTTTGAAATCTACGCTAGCTGCTTCAACTTCGATAGCACCATGACCAGTAACCACCACCACCTGGCGCACCAATAACCGGTCAGCGCAGTGCATCACATGGGCCAACAAAGCGCGCCCGCCCAATCGGTGCAACACTTTCGGCAGACGGCTTTTCATCCGCGTGCCTTTGCCCGCGGCCATGATGACGACATCTATTGGGGTTGCCATGCGTTTTCCTGTCTGTTTTTTGACTGTCGCGGGTCCGGCCGCTACAGCCGGGCGCCAGCGCGTGTGCTGGATTATCAGCCTGCTGTTGTTGGCCGGTGTGCTGGGGGCCTGCAGCGCCGCGAAAATGGCATATGACCGCGCACCGGATCTGGCCTACTGGTATCTGGATGGCTATGTGGACTTTACCGGTGCGCAAAGCCTGCAGGTCAAGGACGACCTGGCCAAACTGCAGCGCTGGCACCGACAGACCCAGTTACCAGACTACCGTACCACCCTGCAATCACTGCAGCAGCAGTTGCAGGGCGACGTCAATACCGCACAAGCCTGCAGAGCATTTGCAGACGTTCGCGGCAAGCTGATGAGGGTGTCGGAGCAGGCCGCGCCAGCGGTCGCGGCCCTTGCCAGCACCCTGACAAACAACCAGCTGACCCAGCTCGAACGCAAGTTCAACCGCGACAATTCCAAGTGGAAAGCTGACTACCTGGACGGCTCACCGCAAAGCCGGCGCAGCAAGCGTTACGAGCAGGCCGTCAAACGGGCCGAGATGCTCTACGGCAACCTGGATGACATCCAGTTGGAAATCATCGAACAGGCGATTGACCAATCGAGCTTCGAGCCTGCCACCACCTATTCGGAGCGAGTACGCAGGCAGCAGGACACCCTACAAAGTCTGAGACGGTTTGCACAACACCGCGGCTCCACCCATGACAACCCGGAGCAAAGTGTGAAGCTGATACGCGCAATATTTGAGCGCTCACTTGATTCGCCGGACCCGGCCTACCGCTCCTACCAGAACCGGCTCACCGAAGATGGCTGCAAAACCTTTGCCCGCTTGCACAACAGCGCCAGCACTGACCAACGCGGTCGCGCAATTGAAAAGCTTCGTCGCTACGAGCAAGACCTGATGGTGCTCACGGCTCAAAACGAGCGGTGAGGCGCAGGTTCAATGACCCGGTTCCGTTGTGTTACTTGGTAATCGGCGCTTGGGTAGCTGGCAAACCTGACTGATCTTCGCCCTTGCTTTCTGTCGCTTCAAGCGGGGTCGCAGGCCTGGCCGCCCGGATTGCAGCCTTGACATCAGCCCGTTTCAGGTAGGACTCCACACTGTTTTGGTAATCCAGGCTACCTTCGTAGCTGTCCTCGTCGATCTGCTCCTCGGTCTGGCTGACCAGCCCCCGCCGCACCGAGTCCCGTTCGGGCATCGGGGGTCTGGGCGACGTCAGTCGCTGCGCTTGCCTGCGGGCTTGCGACGCGTTTCGGCTGAAATTCATGCTGATCTCCTGAGGGGCTGGTGCCATCTACAGGTGCCGACTTCGCCGAATCAGATGTGTCGGTGCAGCAAGAACCACAGTGGCAAACCGAGAGCTTAGGAGCAGAGCCGCAACGGCCGTGTCAGTCGGGTTGGCAGCTTGCTGTCGGCAGCAGCCTACAGGCGGCAGGGTAAGGGTGCTCACCGCGTCACCCTAAGCCACAACAACTATCAAAACTGAATAGTCTGGCCTTCGGTCATCGGTACAACCTTGACGGCACTGCCCTGCATCGCGGCCTGGAATTCGGCCAGCGTGCCACTGGCCAGCGGGTTGGAGCCGTAATGCATGGCGATGACGTTTTTTGACTTGATCCAGGTCTTGGCGGCAAAGGCTGCATCTTCCGGGCCCATCGTGAAGTTGCCACCAATCGGCATCAGCACCAGATCGGGCTTGTAGTAATCGCTGATGAACTGCATGTCACCAAACAGGCCGGTGTCGCCCATATGCCAGATCTTGAAGCCGTTTTCCAGTTCGATGATGTAACCCACAGCCTCGCCGGCAGGGTGAGATTCGTTCTTGCCGGTGGCGGGGTTGTTGTAGACCAGCAGCGACGAATGCTCAGCCGTCACGGCGGTCACCTTGATACCCGGGAAGGGTTTCACGTTGCCGGTCTTGTTAAACCGGTGCGTCAACTCGGCAGGAAGAATACCCAACGTGATCAGCGGCGTCACCATGTCAGCCGGGCCGTAAAGTTTCGTGTTGTGGAGCTTTGCCAGGGCCGGCGCGTCGCCGATGTGGTCAACGTGGGCGTGGGTGACTAAGAGCAGATCGACCTTGCCCAGCGCTGAAAGATTGGTTTTAAATACCGCCGGCGCTTTCGGGCCGCCAGTGATCCAGGGGTCTACCACGATGATCTTGCCGCCTGGCGACTTGATGCGAAAGCCAGCCTGGCCGAGCCAGAGCAGCTCGGTTTTTCCGCTGGCAGCGGCCGTCACCGGTGCAGGCGCAGCGGTTTGGGAAGCCGGCATCGCACAACTTGCCAACACCAGGGCACACAGCGCCCGCGCGCACGGATTTTTGATGAAGCGATTGACTAAACGCTGAGGCATACAAGGACTCCGGAACAGGGTTGGGCAAAGGGGTAACTAGCGGATTGTGGCGAGCCTGGCCGCAAACACCATCAGGGTTTGCCTTGGCCGACCCCACGCTACTAAACCGGCCAGACCACGCCATTGTCATTGAGCAGCGCATCGAGCGGCAGATCGTGGGCCTCGGGCTCGATGTCTGGCAACCAGCCGTGGGTAAAACCCAAGCCCACGGTAAAAGGCCGCGGTTGCAGGGTGGCCAGGGTGCGGTCATAAAAGCCGCCGCCGTACCCCAGTCGGTAGCCGCCCGGGCCGTAACCGACGCAGGGCACAAACAGCAGCGTGGGCACGATTGCCTCGGTGTCCTTGGGTTTGGGAATGCCGTACGCATCTTCCTCCATCGGGCAGCCGGGGTACCAGGCATGAAAGGTCAGGGTCTTGTGCAATTTGTTGACCACCGGCAGGCCAATCCTGCGGGTCGACTGGTTTGCT
>JANOLL010000159.1:0-5951 GCA_031419775.1 Polaromonas sp.
GAAGGCAAGAAAGGCCAAACCGGCGGTGACACCGTCGTGATCGTGCCGCCGGCACGTTAACGGTACCTTTCTATCACCTGGCACTCCTTCGAGTCGTCAGGACACGGGCATGATTGGTCACGCCAGCCATGCCCGGCTCGCTGACACCGCAATGGTGCAGCGCACAAATTGAGTGCTGGCTGTTCTCGTCTAGCACGATTGAGGTTATTCGCGCACCCAAATTTGGCGCATCGCGCGTAAGTCCTCCCCTTCCCTTCCATCGACCAGCCGCTCTGCCGCCAAGTAGTGCCGCAGGCGCTTACCCCTGCAAGCATCAGACTGGTCCGTCACAGGCAGCGCATCGTGCATGCACGATGCGTTTGTCGCGCGTCCAGACTTTGGCATACCTCTTGCGTTGATGACTACAGCTTTAGGTTTTTCTTATTTCTGGAGTTCTGACACATGACCAACCTGCTGAAATCCAAACTGACGCGCCGCACCATCCTGCACGCTGGAGCGGTGGGCGCTGTGGGCATCAGCCCAGCCCTGCGCGCGGTGGTCTACGCCCAGGGGTCGGACGCGCCCGAAAGGAAAGAGGTGAAGATCGGCTTCATACCCCTGACCGACTGCGCCTCGGTTGTGATGGCATCCGTGATGGGGTTTGACAAAAAGCACGGTGTCACCATCCTGCCGAACAAGGAAGCCAGTTGGGCCGGTGTGCGCGACAAACTCGTCAGCGGTGAACTGGACTTTGCCCATGCGCTGTACGGCCTGATCTACGGCGTGCACATGGGAACGGCCGGTCCCAAAAAGGATATGGCCGTGCTGATGACACTTAACCACAACGGCCAGGCCATCACGCTGTCAAAAAAGCTGGCCGACAAGGGCGCTTCCGACGGCGCCGGCCTCGCCAAGATGATGGCAGCAGAAAAGCGCCCTGCCGACCAACCATTCACCTTTGCCCAGACCTTCCCCACAGGCACCCACGCCATGTGGCTTTATTACTGGATGGCAGCCCATGGCATCAACCCGATGAAAGATGCCAAAGTGATCACCGTGCCGCCGCCGCAGATGGTCGCAAACATGCGGGTCGGCAACATGGACGGCTACTGCGTCGGCGAGCCGTGGAACCACCGCGCCATCATCGACGGCGTGGGCGTGACAGCTATCACCACCCAGGACATCTGGAAAGATCATCCCGAGAAAGTACTCGGCACCAGCGCTGAGTTCGTCAAAAAATATCCCAACACCGCTCGCGCGGTGACGGCGGCGATTCTTGAAGCGGGCAAGTGGATTGATGCCAGCCTGGGCAACAAAAACAAAATGGCCGAAACGATTGCCGACAAGAGCTACGTCAACACTAGCATAGACGCCATCAACCAGCGCATTCTGGGCCGCTACCAAAACGGCATGGGCAAGACCTGGGACGATCCCAATCACATGAAGTTTTCTGGCGATGGCGCCGTGAACTTTCCTTATCTGTCAGACGGTATGTGGTTCATCACCCAGCACAAACGCTGGGGCCTCATCAAGGATCACCCCGACTACCTGGCAGTCGCCAAGCAGGTCAATCAAATTGACATTTACAAGCAGGCCGCAACGGCGGCAAAGGTCAGTGTTCCCAAAGAGGTGATGCGCTCCAACAAGCTGATGGACGGTGTGATCTGGGATGGGAAAGATCCCAAAAAATACGCCGACAGCTTCACGGTTCGCGTGTGAATGATGTCCCGCTGAAATCTACTTGAAGAGGTGATGCCATGGTCAGTGCTGTCTTTCACATGCCACTTGAGGTTGCGCCACAGACGCCTGCACCCGTCAGGAGTGCTATTACTTCCATAGCGGCTCCTGCAAGAAACCTGGGCGCCGAGGACATAAAGGACTCAGAAGCAGCAGCGCCAGCCGTGACGCCAACGGTCCGAACCGTCTGGGACATGTCCTTCTTCTGGCTCCGCATTTTGCCGCCGGTACTCGGCATGTGCCTGCTGGTACTGATATGGGAAATGGTGTCGCTCGGAACAGGTGCCAGCATTCCATCTCCCAAAGACACGCTGGTGCAAGCCATCACTATTTTCAGCGATCCTTTTTACAGCAAAGGGCCGAACGACCAAGGAGTGGGCTGGAATGTGCTGTCGTCCCTCAAGCGGGTGGCGCTCGGATTCGGCCTGGCCGCCGTAGTGGGGATTCCGGTGGGGTTCATGATCGGTCGCTTCGAGTTTCTCTCCCGCATGTTCAACCCGCTGATTAGCCTGATGCGCCCGGTGTCCCCGCTGGCCTGGCTGCCGATTGGCCTGCTGGTGTTCAAAGGAGCCAATCCGGCTGCGATCTGGACCATTTTTATTTGTTCGATCTGGCCCATGATCATTAACACTGCGGTCGGCGTGCAGCGCGTACCGCAGGACTACATAAACGTGGCGCGTGTGCTCAATCTCAGTGAATGGAAGATCGTCACCAAGATTTTGTTCCCCGCCGTGCTGCCTTACATGCTCACGGGTGTGCGCCTGGCCGTCGGCACCGCCTGGCTGGTGATCGTTGCTGCAGAAATGCTGACTGGCGGTGTCGGCATTGGCTTCTGGGTCTGGGACGAGTGGAACAACCTGAACGTCAAGAACATCATCATCGCGATCTTCGTGATCGGTATCGTCGGCTTGCTGCTGGAGTTTGCACTGATCAAGCTGGCCACCGCCTTCACCTTTGAAGAGGTGAAATCATGAGCGACAGCCTGACCTCCAAATACATCGAAATCCAGAACGTCGAGCAAACCTTCAAAACCAAGAAGGGCCCGTTCTGCGCGCTGCATAAAGTTAATCTCACGGTCGCCAAAGGCGAATTCGTGGCACTAATAGGCCATTCGGGTTGCGGCAAATCGACGCTGCTCAATTTGTTGGCCGGCCTGACCACGCCGACCGAAGGCTCCCTGCTGTGCGCCAACCGCGAAATCTCCGGCCCCGGACCCGAGCGCGCCGTGGTGTTTCAAAACCATTCCCTGCTGCCCTGGCTGACCTGCTTTGAAAACGTCTATCTGGCCGTTGAACGGGTATTTGCCGCGACAGAAACCAAACCACAGCTGCGGGCGCGTACCGATGCGGTGCTGGCGATGGTCGGGCTGACGGCTGCGGCGCAAAAACGTCCAGGTGAAATTTCAGGTGGCATGAAGCAGCGGGTCGGCATCGCGCGTGCCCTGTCGATGGAGCCCAAAGTGCTGTTGCTTGACGAGCCCTTCGGCGCACTCGACGCGTTGACCCGCGCCAAGCTGCAAGACGAATTGCTACAAATTGTCGCCAGCACCCACAGTACTGTCGTCATGGTGACCCACGACGTCGATGAAGCCGTGTTGCTGAGCGACAAGATCGTGATGATGACTAACGGGCCGTCGGCCACGATTGGCGAGGTGCTGGCAATTGAGCTGGCCCGCCCCCGCAACCGGGTGGAACTGGCTGAAAGCACGCAATATCTCCATTACCGCAAGGCCGTGATTGACTTTTTGTACACGCGACAAGCGCATGTAGAGAAGACGGCGGCCTGAGCGTTTCACCCCGGTGGATGGCGTGGGATCACGGCCCAAGCTCCACCATGCCGCACGGCGATGGTGCATTTTTACCCGAACGGGCTGGCACGGCTCTCGCGATGAGAGGTTCTAACCAATCACTTCGAGGCTCTATCCATGGCTGGTTTTCGCACCTTTTTAAAGTCAGGCCATGCACCGACCTTGTTCGCTGCATTCTTTTATTTCGATTTCTGCTTTGCCGTCTGGGTTCTCAATGGCGCGATGGCGCCATTCATCAGCGAGAGCTTCAACCTGAGTGCCGCGCAAAAAGGATTCATGATTTCGGTACCGATTCTCGCCGGGGCGCTGATGCGTTTCCCCTTGGGCATCCTGGCGCAGTACATTGGCCGCAAGAACGCTGCACTGGTAGAGATGGGACTGATCGTCATTGCACTGGTGCTCGGCTACTTTTTCATCAGCACATACGACCACGTGCTGGCGATGGGCGTGTTGCTTGGAATTGCCGGTGCAAGTTTCGGTGTGGCACTGTCTCTGGGGTCGGGCTGGTTCCCGCCCAAATACAAGGGCCTGGCCATGGGCATTGCCGGAGCCGGCAACTCGGGCACCGTACTGGCAGTGTTGTTCGCACCGCCACTGGCGACCGCCTATGGCTGGCAAACCGTGTATGGCCTGGCCGCCATGTGCATGCTGCTGCCAATGGCCGTCATGGTGATTTTTGCCAAAGAGCCGCCTGACATCGAGCACCAGACTTTCCGCCAGCACATCGCTTGCCTGTTCGAAAAAGACGGCTGGGCCTTCAGCCTGATTTACGTGATCACCTTCGGTGGCTTTATCGGGCTGGCGAGCTTTCTGCCAACTTATTTTTATGACCAGTTCAAGGTCACCAAGATCGAAGCCGGCCAGTTGACCATGCTGGCGGCGCTAATGGGTTCGGCGGTGCGCGTGGTCGGCGGCTACGTCAGCGACCGCATTGGCGGCATCAACACGCTAAGCGTGGTGCTTGCTGTGGTTGCTGCCACGCTGGTCCTGTGCGGCCTGGCTGGCAATTCCCTCACCGTGACGACCCTGCTCTTCATGCTCTGCTTTGCCGCGCTCGGCGCCGGTAACGGCGCGCTGTTTCAGCTGGTGCCGCTGCGCTGGCCGCTTGCTACGGCTGTCGCGGGTTCGATGATTGGAGAAGTCGGCGCACTGGGCGGCGGCTTTTTGCCCAACGCCATGGGCCTGAGCAAGCAGTATGCAGGCACCTACCTCTGGGGCTTCGTAGCCTTCGCGGTTTTGGCGCTGGCCATGCTGCTTTTGTTGCGCAAGATGCAGATTCGTTGGACCCGGACCTGGGCTGAGAAAGGCGGCCGAGCACGCAGTGCGTGAGCGATGCATTACAGGCCGCAGACAAAATGCCACACAGCTCACAAAAATAAAATTGCTATTTAAATAATAGTACTTAATGCACGTATCTATTGGGCTTAACGCCTATTTAATCAACAGAACCACCCTATTTCGGCAAAAAAAGCAGCCAGTACACCAGCAGCAGATTAACCATCACGCTAAAGGCCAAGGCCATCTTCCACAATGCAGTCGGGTCGCGCTGCATCAGGGGCGTCGGCGGCGGAGCGGTCAGGGGACGTGACGCGCCGCGCTCCAGTGCCAGCAGCAGCTCTTCGGCAGTCTCAAAACGCTGGCGCTTGTCGCGCGCCACCGCTTTCAACACTACATGGTCGAGCCAGATCGGAACTTCCGGGTTGTGCCGGCTCGGTGGCACCGGGTCGCGGTAGTAACGGCCGAGCTGGTAAGGCAGAACCGCACCGTAGGGCAACTTGCCGGTGAGCAACTGATACAGCGTGACTCCCAGCGCGAACAGGTCGCTTTGCGCGTCGGGCAATTCGGCAGGGACGTCACCAGCCGATGCGCTGGCCCGGCCGCTGAACCCCCACTGCTCAGGATTGATGTAGCTCGGCGTGCCAGCGTGCAGGGAGCGCAGCGCTTCGGGTTCGCGCCCGGACAGCGCCACGCCCAGGTCGAGCAAACGCAGCACGCCGTCTTCGCCCTGGTGCAGATTGGCGGGCTTGATGTCGCGGTGAATCACACTTTGCCGGTGCAGCAGGCCCAGCGCCTTGGCTACCTGCGTGCCAGCCGCCAGCACCTGTGGCACGCTGAATTTGTGCTGCCGGCTCAAGAGCTGTTGCAGGGTTTCGCCAGCATGCCAGTCGTACAGCAAATAAAACGCGCTACGGGGCGAGTTGCCAGGCAGACGGTCATGAATATTGACCATGCAGCTCGCTGCGCTGGAAGATTGCATGCGCCGGGCCAGCCAGGCTTCGTGGGCCAGCATAGTGCGCTCTTGCGGGTCATGCGCGCGCGCGGGGTGCAGCGTCTTCAAAGCGTAGAGCTTTTGGGTCTGCATGGCCCTGACCTGGTACATCACATTGATGCCGTTGTCAGCCACCAGCGCGGTTACAGTCAAGCCGTC
>JANOLL010000160.1:0-2049 GCA_031419775.1 Polaromonas sp.
CAATGGCGGCGCTTCAATTACCCCTAATCTAGCGCGCAGGCTGTTGCACCGGTTGGAGCATTCCAAGGAAGCGGCTCAGCACCTTGCTGTGCAGAAAGACAAGCTGTCCGACCGTGAGAAAGAAGTCTTGAAAATGGTGGCAGCGGGCTACACCAGCGGTGAAATTGGTTCACAACTGGCTATCAGTTCGCAAACCGTAAACACCCACATGAAGAACATTTACCGCAAGCTCCAGGTGCGCAGCCGGGCCCAAGCCGTCAGCATGGCGGCACAACGCGGCATCTTATAGGTCTGGCTTTGACTGCGGCACAACAAGTCTTGGCGCTGGTAGCGGCCGCTATAGGCGTGCCGCTTGCTTCCATGGCGCTCAGTGCGTCGCGTCTGGCCTGGCGCCGATTCCATAATCCGGTTGACCTGGTCATGAGCATGACGGCGGGTGTCTGGCTGGTGCACTTGTTGGCAACCACCACTCTGATTTTTGTAGCCAGCAATTTTTCGTCTTTCGAGCCAGCATCTGTTTATGTGGCTCAGTTGGGGTATCAAGCCCTGATGGCCACCGTAGGCGTGTTTCTTTTAACCTGCGCCGGCGTGACCAGCGCGAGGGTCTATCTGATACCGCTTGTGCAGCTTGTTGCCGGAATGGTGGCGCTGCACTGGCATCATTGGACACTGGAAGAGCCCTCTGCAGCCTATTCAGCGTGGGTTGGCACCAACCTGCTGGCTGCAGTAATGGTCACTGCGGCGGTGGCTTGGCGGGTTCGCCGGTCCCGCTCTTACCCTGCCTGGCTGGCGTTGGCGGGTTGCGTGATTGGCCTCGGCCTGTGCATCGATCAGGTAGCGCTGGCTGACACCTCACGGCGCCTGACCACTTTGTCAGATGATTTTTTTGCCGCCTACCTGGTGGTGACCTGGCATTTGGTTACCCGCCGCTTGGGGTCGCCTGAAACCAAGGCTGGGTTGGTGCCGGATTTTCAGCACAGTACCGGATTTGAACCGCTCACTGGTTTTGGACCGGTGCAAGATGCTGCATCCGCAGCGGTCGCGACGGAGCGCCGCCGTATCGCGCAGGATCTGCATGACGGGGTGGGCTCGCAAATTGTGAGCATCCTGTCGGGCCTTGATTGCCGCGCGCCGCAGCAGAAGGCCGTGGCACTCGCGCTGGAGCATTGCCTGGTTGATCTGAAGATGACGGTTGATGCCATGGACAGTGCGGACGATAACGTACTGGAAGCGCTGGGCCGTTTGCGCTACCGCATACAGCATTCCCTGGACAGCCTGGGCATCCGCATGGTGTGGCGGGTAGAGCTGTGCGATGAATTGGAGGCGGTGCGAGGCACCTTAGCGCAGCAGGTGTTGCGAATTGCACAGGAGAGTCTGTCTAACGTTATGCGTCACTCCCAGGCTTCGGCAGTTGAAGTGGTGTGTCGCTTTGACAAGGCTACCCACCAGTTGTTTTTTCAGGTGCGAGACAACGGCCGGGGAGTCGACAGGGGCAAGGACCGGCGTGCCAATGGCAAGGGCCTGGAAGGCATGCGCAAGCGGGCGCTGGCAGTTGACGGGACTTTGGAGATTTCAAGCAGCGCAGGCAATGGAACGCGGGTGCGGTTGACTTTGCCATTAACTCCAAACCCGGTGCAGTCCAGAGTGGTTAAACCCGTTAATGCGCCAGATGAAGAGTTGCTAGAGCGCCTTCGTTCCAATATTGCGGGTTGACCCAAGCTGACGACTGAACTTCACGGCCGCACCCCAGGCGTTTCAACCACCATGCCTTGGGCCCGAACAGCCAGGTACAACTCCAGTTCCACCAGCTCTAGCGCGCCGTAGGCGAAGGGTTCGGCACGCACACCGCTCATGCAGTTGCGCAGCCGCCGTTGAAGCGAGCCCATCGCCTGCCACTCGAGCCGATACACCGGGTACCCGGTATGGTGGGCCTGTGGTATCAGGCTACTGCCTAAGCGTTTACCAGCGTTGTCGTCATGGCATTGCGCGCAAGACAGATTGAGTTGCCCCATCGGTTGCGTAAAGCGCTTTTGGCCGAGCTGGCGGAAC
>JANOLL010000161.1:0-3240 GCA_031419775.1 Polaromonas sp.
ACGTTTTGCGCGACGTCGAGGTGCGGCAGCACATGAAAGGCCTGAAACACAAAACCGACATGCTGGCGGCGCAGCAGGGCGCGCTGGTCGTCTGGCAGCGTGCCCAGATCAGAACCCAGCAGCTTGACCGTGCCCTCGTCCCAGCTGTCGAGGCCGGCCATGCAGTTCAGGAGGGTGGATTTGCCTACCCCCGACTCGCCCACAATGGCTAAAAATTCGCCCGCTGCCACGTCCAGCGAGACGTGGCTGAACACCACGCTGTCGCCATACTTTTTGCCAAGGTTGGCGATCTTTAAATTCATCCGTGAATTCTTCCATGCAAAGCTTTCACAAGTTCGAGCACGCGCTGAAGTGCCGACGGGTCATCGCAAGCAACGACCTGCCGCTCGGGCATCGAACGCAACCAGGTGATTTGCCGCTTGGCAAGCTGGCGCGTGGCAGAAATGCCTTGGTCGCGTAGCGCGTGAAGGTGGAACGGGTCGGTCTGGGCACTCGGTTCGTGCGTGTCCAGCCAGACCCATGCCTGACGGTAACCGACGCAGCGCATGGCGGGTAAATCGGGCGTCAAATCACCGCGCGCCCGCAGGGCCTTGACCTCTTCCAAAAAGCCGGCCGCGAGCATGGCGTCAAAGCGCTGGGCAATTCGGGCATGGAGCCAGCTACGTTCCGTTGGTTCGAGAGAAATCAGGCTGATAGCCCGCTTGTATCGAGTCTTTTCAGCTATGTTTTGTATAGCAGACTGCCGGTGAAAATGCGACAGCGGCAGGCCAGTGAGCCGGAAAACTTCGAGGGCCCGTGAAATACGCTGTGAGTCCAGTGGCGCCAGCCGCGCAGCCGTGACCGGATCAATAGTTGCCAGCTCGGCATGCAGCGCGGGCCAGCCTTTGCTGGCGGCTTCTGCAGCCAGCGCGCTGCGCACAGTCGGGTCTGCCTTGGGCATGTCATCCAGTCCGTCCAACAATGCCTTGAGATACAGCATGGTGCCGCCAACCAGTAGCGGCAGTTTGCCGCGTGCGCCGATGTCGGCGATCAGGGGATGTGCATCGGCTACAAATTCGGCCGCGCTATAGGCGACAAGCGGATCGCGGATGTTAATCAGGTGATGCGGTACGCATGCCCGCTCGGCGGCGCTGGGCTTGGCCGTTCCGATATCCATGCCGCGATAGACCAGGGCGGAATCGACACTGATGATCTCGACCGGATAACGCTGCGCAATCGCCAGCGCTGCGGCAGTCTTGCCCGACGCGGTAGGTCCGGCCAGGGCAATGCAGGCCGGCAGCGGTGCTGGGGCGATCGGGTTCACGCGCCGGTAGCCGGGTATGAGGAGGGCTCGCCGTATTTCCGCACTGCCGTCCAGGCTGTGACGGCCAGCACCACGCTCCAACCAAACATGCCCTGAACCAATGGCATCACTGTGCCATCGAGGTGGGTGCCCAGCCAGCTGCCCATGGCAAAGGCCGCAACCGTGATGAAAAAGCCGTTGAGAGCAGATGCTGCACCCGCCGCATGTGGAAACGGACCCACCGCGCCACTCTGGCCGCAGGGCTGGTGCACGCCATGGCCCAGCATGAACAAAGCATGCGGCAATAAAATTGCCCAGGCACTGTCTATTCCGGCCCAGGCCAGAGCGGCCATCAGTGTGCCGCCAGCCAGGCTCACCAGCGCTGCGATAGCTACCGAGCGGCGAACGCCAAATTGCCGCAGCAGGCGCCTGCAGACAAAGGTGCCCGCGATGTAGCACAGGGCGGCAAAAAACAGGACCAGTCCATACTGGGTCTTGCTGAAGCCGAAAACAGTGATGAAGACAAACGAGGAGGCGGCCAGGAAGGTGATCAGGCCGCCATAAGTGGCGACCGACAAGGCCGAGAAGGCCAGAAAGGTCGGGTTGCCGAGGATGCTGCCCCAGGTGCGGACCCATGTTGCAGGCCGCAAGGCCATGGGATTGGGACGTGTCAGCGTTTCATGGAAACGCAGCACCACGAGCGACAGGGCACAGACGCCGAACAACGCCAGAGCCATCAATGCCGCACGCCAGCCGAACAGCTCTGACAGCAGTCCGCCCAGCGGCGGGCAGAGGCAAGCCAGCACGCCCAGACCGCTCAAGCCTTTGGACATCACGCGCGCGCCATCTGCTGGCAGGTACAGGTCACGTACGATGGCGCGCGCACACATCACCACCCCGCCCATGGCAGCGCCTTGCACCGTGCGCCAGGCAATCAGTTCTGACATGGTGGCGACCAGCGTGTTGGCAATTGCGGCGAGCGTGTAAGCCATCAGTGCCCACAGCAAAATGGGGCGTCTGCCATAGCGGTCGGACAAAGGCCCCCAGATCAATTGCGACACGCCAAAGGCCAGTAGCAGGGCGCTCAAGGTGAGTTGCGCTTGCGGCATGGTGGCTGCAAATCCCTCCCGCAGGGCCGGCAGGGCGGGCAGGTACAGGTCGGTGGTGACGGGTTGAATGCCCATCAGCGTGGCCAGCATCAACACGATCAGCCCGGGCGACATCGGGGGTTTGATGGGGGGCACCTGAGCGGCATCCAAAGTGCCGTTGGACGAGATTTTCGGGGCGGACACCATCATTGAACTGAGGTTAGCAGATTGCCCTGTGTTCCCTCGCGGGTGAAGGCACCCCAACACATGACGACGTCCGCCGCTTTTTGCTATAAGGAAAAAAGCTGGGTCAGCGCCTGGCGGTACTGGGCTTGGCCGACCAGATTGGTATTGTGGTGTGAGCCGCCCTCGACCAGTACGAACAGCTTGGGCTCGACCGCTGCGTCAAACAGCTTGCGCCCCAGCGCGGGTGCAATCAGCTGGTCTTCATCGCCATGCACGACCAGCAGTGGCGAGCCAATTTTGGCGATCTTTTTAACCGCCTCAAAACGTTGGGTAATCAGCAATGACAAGGGCACCCAACCCCATTTGGTACTGCCGACCACATCAGCAATGGAGGTAAAGGTACCCTCCACAATCGTGCCGTGTTCGTCCTCCACCTCGGTGGCCAGGTGAATGGCAATCGGTCCACCCAGCGAATGGCCGAAAACGTAGCGTGGACGGCCCGGGTATTTGTTGGCGATCCAGTCCCAGGCAGCCCGTGCATCCGCATAAGCCGATGCTTCGGAGGGCAACTCTTGGGTGCTTTTGCCGAAGCCGCGGTAGTCGATGGCCAGAACGGAAAATCCGAGTTCCTGCATGCGACGGATGCGCGGCGCCGAACCCGTAACGTTATAACGGGCTCCGTGC
>JANOLL010000162.1:0-3440 GCA_031419775.1 Polaromonas sp.
GGCTGAAAAATCCAGGCGCGTTGTTTTTCATCAAGCGCGGCACAGCCGGCCATCAAGGCGAAAGTGCTCAGCAGGGAAGCAAAGAGGTGCCAGCGTTTCATGAAGGTAGCTGACTGCGCGGCGGCGGGAAAGTTCAGAACAAAATTCAGCGACCGCGCATGAACAGGCTGTCCAGCTCGCGAATGCTCACTTGTCGCCAAGTCGGACGGCCATGGTTGCATTGGTCTGAGCGTTTGGTCGCCTCCATCTGACGCAACAGCCCGTTCATCTCGTCGAGAGTCAGCTTGCGGTTCGCCCGAACCGCGCCATGACAGGCCATGGTCGACAACAACTCGTTGTGCGCACGCTCGATCACGGTGCTGGCATCATGCAAGGCCAGCTCGGCGAGCACGCTGCGGGCCAGCTCCACCGCATCGCCCTGGGCCAGGCTGGTCGGTACTGTGCGAACCGCCAGAGTTTTTGGCGAAAACGGTGTGATGTCCAGGCCCAGCGTTATCAGTGTGTCGAAGCAGCTGACCGCCGTCGCGACCTCCTGCGGAGTGGCGGCAAAGGTGGCCGGTATCAACAGCGGTTGGCTGGCAATACCGGTACCGCTGGCCGTTTCAAACTGGCTCTTGAGCCGTTCATAAACAATTCGTTCGTGCGCGGCATGCATGTCGACGATCACCAGTCCCTGGGTGTTTTCTGCCAGCACATAGATGCCCTGCAATTGCGCAATCGCACGGCCAAGCGGCCACTCTCCTGCAGGAAGATCGCTGCTCCCCCGGCTCGCAATGGGTCCCACGCTGACGCCCAGTGGTGCTTGAGGCGGGGTGGAAGCGTCGGCGGCATCAAGCCCGTCGCTGGAATCCGTGCCAGTGGTGCTCGGCCACTGAGTCTCGAATTCAGCCACTCCAGCGCCGTCATTTGCTATATAACTGATAGCAGATTGGTCCCATATCAATTGGGCTGGCAGCGCATTTGACTGTGAAAAAGGTTTAAAAACGGCGTCGCCAGCTGAACCTTCAACCGCAACCGTACCAGCCGATGAATCGAAGCGGGACAGGGCCAGCGCGTTTTCGGTTCCACGGCGTACGGCCTGGTGTACCTCGCGGCTGTCACGAAAGCGCACTTCAATTTTGGTGGGGTGCACGTTGACGTCCACACCAGCCGGGTCCATTTCGACATAAAGGGCGTAGACCGGCTGGCGATGGCCGTGCAACACGTCCTGGTAAGCGCTGCGTGCCGCGTGTGTCAGCACCTTGTCGCGAACAAAGCGGCCGTTCACATACGAAAACTGTTGGTCGGCACGTGAGCGGGACGCATCTGGCATGCCGGCACGCCCCCAAACGCGGACGACTGGTAAACCATCTTGGCGACGTGCGCTGCTCTCATAGTGGACGGCGACAGAGCGGTCTACAAACTCGCTGCCCAGCACATCGCTCAGGCGCTGGTCACAGGCCTGCTCGAGCGACGCACCGCTGATGGCGCGCCATTGTTCGACCAGTTTGCCCTCATGCCAGATGGCAAAGCCCACATCGGGCCGTGCCAGGGCATGGCGACGCACAGCTTCGATGCAATGCGCGAGTTCGGTGGCATCGGTCTTTAAAAACTTGCGGCGGGCGGGCGTGGCGTAAAACAGCTCGCGTACTTCCACCGTGGTGCCACGCGCCCGCGCAGCGGGGCACAGCTCACCGGTACGGCCATCGAGTTGCCAGCCGTGTTCCGATGCATCGGTGCGGGACAGCAGGCTCATGTCGGCGATCGAATTGATCGCGGCCAACGCTTCGCCGCGGAAGCCCATGGTACCGACTGCTTCGAGGTCTTGCAGCGATGCAATTTTGCTGGTGGCATGGCGCCGCAGCGCCAGCGCCAGCTCATCACGGGCAATGCCGAGGCCGTCATCTTCCACCAGAATCAGCCTGACGCCGCCGGCCAGTAAACGGACTGTGATGTGACCGGCACCTGCATCGAGGGCGTTGTCCACCAGCTCGCGCACTACCGACGCGGGTCGCTCTACCACCTCACCCGCCGCAATCTGACTGATCAGGTCATCAGGCAGCTCCCGGATGGGTCGACGTGGGGGGAGCAAGGGCGTCATGACTCTTGATTTTAGGGGAAGCCAAAGCAGAAGCCTGTGGGGAAACCTGGCCGACGAGACCTGTCAAAATCTTGTTCATGGAAATCATTAGCTTCGTCATCGACTTCATCCTCCACGTCGATAAACACCTGGAGGCGTTTGTCACCAACTACGGCTGGTGGGTTTACGCGCTGTTGTTCCTGATTATTTTTGTTGAAACCGGCGTGGTGGTGATGCCGTTTTTGCCAGGCGACTCGCTGCTGTTTGTGGTCGGTGCGATGTGCGGTGTGGGACTGATGAATTATCCCCTGACCGTGGGGCTGTTGTTTGCGGCTGCAGTGCTCGGCAACCAGACCAATTACACGATCGGCCATTATTTCGGGCCTAAGGTGTTTCAGTGGGAAGACTCGAAGTTTTTTAATAAAAAGGCTTTCAACCAGGCGCATGAGTTTTACGAGCGTTATGGCGGCATCACGATAGTGGCCGCGCGCTTCATGCCCTTTTTGCGGACCTTTGCGCCCTTTGTGGCGGGTGTTTCGCAGATGACGCGCAGTAAATTTACGCTTTACGACATCACGGGCGGCGCTTTGTGGGTGGGCGGCATCGTCACCGCGGGATATTTCTTTGGAAACGTACCTTTCGTCAAGATGCACCTCGACAAGATCATCTGGGCCATGATTTTGATTCCAGGTGTGCTGGTGCTCTATGGTGCCTGGAAGGCTAGGCGAAAGGCTGCCGTGTCGACCTGAGCAATGTCCATGTGGCTGTGGGTGTCAGAGCGTATGATCTAAGCAGAGCCGTCCACCCTGCCAGGACTTCGAAACACCATGAATGCACCCACCCTTTCTAGCGCGGAGCTTTCCCGCTGGAACCAGGCCGGCTCCAGCCGGGTGCCCTTTTGGGCCTACACCGATGCGCAGCTCTACCAGCAAGAGCTGGAAAAAGTCTTTTATGGCGTGCATTGGGGCTATGTCGGTCTGGAGATCGAAATTCCGAATATTGGCGACTACAAGCTCTGCCACATTGGGGAGCGTCAGGTGCTGATGGTCAGGGACCGTATTGCGCCCAAAGACCGCGCCACCGATCACGGCATTCGCGTGGTTGAGAATCGTTGTGCACACCGTGGCGTTCGCTTTTGCCAGAACCCGCAGGGCAATGCGCGCAGCTTTGTCTGCCCTTACCACCAGTGGACTTACAAGCTTAACGGCGACCTGGCGGGCTTGCCCTTCAAGGATGGCGTGAAAGATGGCGACTGCATCAACGGCGGCATGCCTGAAGGTTTCGATGTCCGTGACCACGGCCTGACCAAGTTGCGCGTGGCGGTACGGCACGGACTGGTGTTTGCGACGTTTAGCCAAGACACTGAGCCGCTGGAAGATTA
>JANOLL010000163.1:0-2091 GCA_031419775.1 Polaromonas sp.
CATCGCGCAGAAAAAAGGTGATCCGGTCGTGGTCAGCAAGGACGAACATCCGCGCGAAACGTCGATGGAGGCGCTGGCCAAGCTTAAGGGCGCGGTGCGTCCTGACGGCAGCGTGACGCCGGGCAATGCCTCGGGCGTCAACGACGGTGCCTGCGCGTTGCTGCTGGCCGACGAGGCCACCGCAGCAAAAAATGGTTTGACGCCACGTGCCCGCATCGTGGGTATGGCGACGGCTGGCGTGCCGCCGCGCATCATGGGGATTGGGCCCGCGCCTGCCACGCAAAAAGTGTTGGCGTTGACGGGCCTTAATCTTGCACAGATGGATGTGATCGAACTCAACGAAGCGTTCGCTGCGCAGGGCCTGGCCGTGCTTCGGCTGCTTGGCCTGCAGGACGACGACCCGCGCGTTAACCCCAACGGCGGGGCGATTGCGCTCGGTCACCCCTTGGGTGCCAGTGGCGCACGTCTGGCCACGACGGCAGTCAATCAGCTCAACCGGACCGGTGGCCGCTACGCACTGTGCACCATGTGCATCGGCGTGGGCCAGGGAATTGCTGTGGTGCTGGAACGGGTCTAAGACTAGATGCTATGTATTCGATAGCATAAAGCCCAATCTTTCATTGGGCTTGAGGTGGTTTTATTACTGAAATGCAGTATGCAGGACCGGGATCATTGCAAGAAAGCGGCTCATCCTGCGGGTATCCACCATCCTTGGCGCGGCAGCCGATTCCTACAATCTGGCCATGGGAGAACGCCTGACTCAACTGCGCTACGAAGACCTTGCCCCCGACGTCCGGCCGCTGGCCGATGACATCCTGAAGGTATCCAGCGCCGCGTTGGGTGGACCGTACAACGCATTGCTGCGCAGCCCTGACATGGCAAGACGTTGCTTTGACCTTCTTGACTATCTGCGTTTCAAGACAAGCGTTACCAAGCGGCTCAATGAATTTGCCATTTTGATTCAGGCGCGCATCGCCAACGCCCAGTACGAGTGGTGGGCACACGAAACCATTGCCCGCCGTGCCGGTTTGTCTGATGGGGTGATGCGCGAATTGCAGCGATGCCAGCGCCCCTCGACCATGCAGGACGACGAGCGGCTGGTGTACGACTACTGCACCCAGTTGACGCTCAACCACCGCGTCAGCGATGCCTTGTGGCAGGAAGCTGTGAACGCCATGGGGGAGCAAGCCGTGATCGACCTGACCGTGTTGTCGGGTACCTATGTCATGGTTTCCATGCTGCTCAATGCCACCGAGATTGCGATTCCAGGCGGTGTTGCGCCGCCGCTGGAAGTGCTGGCGCCCACCGATATCCGCCAGCGATTGCTGGCCTGAAGCAGGAGTTCGAGATGCTGACCCCCACCATTCGTTCTGGCCTGGGGCTGGCTCTGGCCCTCTTCGCCTTCGCTGTGGCGGCGCAAGACTACCCGTCGCGCCCCATCACTATGGTCATGCCCTACGCGCCCGGAGGGCCAGGTGATGCCATCACCCGCGTGTTTGCCGCCACCATGCAAAAAACGCTGGGCCAACCCATCGTGGTCGACAACACGGCGGGTGCGTCGGGTGCGATCGGCACGACCAAGGTTGCACGTTCCAAGCCCGATGGCTACACGCTGCTGATGATTCATGTGAGCCATGCCACCAATCTCGCGATGGTCAAGAATTTGCCCTATCACCCGGTCGATGACTTCGAGCCCATCGGCTCGGCCACTACCGGTCCGATGTTGATTCTGGCGCGCAACGAGTTTCCAGCCAAGGACCTCAATGAGTTTGTCGCCTATGTGAAGGGCAACGCTGCCAAGGTCAGTCTGGCTCATGCCGGTGTAGGCTCGGCATCGCACCTGTGTGGCCTGATGTTGATGAGCACGCTCAAGGTCAAGCTCAACGAGATTCCTTACAAGGGCACGGGCCCGGCGCTCAATGACCTGATGGGTGGTCAGGTCGATATTTTGTGTGACCAGACCTCTGGCACCGTGCCGGCTGTCAAGGGCGGCAAGATCAAGGCTTTTGCTGCGGCGGGTACGGCCAGGCTGCCTTCCCTGCCAGATGTGCCAGCGATTTCCGAAGCCGGTGTGGTCGGTTTTGACATTGC
>JANOLL010000164.1:0-5473 GCA_031419775.1 Polaromonas sp.
CATGAAAAGGTCGCTATCAGCTCTTTTTTTTGTAGCAGTCTTCAGCCTGTTGCTGACCGGCTGCTCGGGCATGCGGATAGTCGACAGCGATGTCACGGCCTATTCCACATGGTCGTCGGCTCCGCCCGGACCGGGCACGCCCTACCGCTTTGAACGCTTGCCATCCCAGCTGGCGACAGGACCGCAGCAGGACCGCATCGAGGCCAGCGCCCGCACCAGCCTGGCTCGGGTGGGCATGGTCATGGAGCCTGCAAGCGCCCGCTTCAGCGTGCAGGTGATGGTCAACACGCAAGTGATCGAACGCCATCCCGATAACAGTTTTGCCTTCGGCGGGCCGGGCGTCTTTCTGGGTGCCGGCAACTACGGCTCATCTTTCGGCCTGTCGTTTCCGCTGTCCATCGGCAATCCCTATTACCTGCGTGAACTCAAAATTGTGATGCGCGACCTGGTCACCCAGAAAGTGGTGTTTGAAACCCGTGCGCTCAACGATGGACCCTGGGGTGATGGCCTGGCTGTGCTGCCCGCCATGCTGGACGCCGCGCTGATGGGTTTTCCGCAACCGCCAGCGGGCACGCGACGCGTGAATGTTGAAATCCCGCGTTAGTCCAGTCGCTTACGCACATGTCAGAAGCGACCCGCATCCTGGCCATCCGCCACGGCGAAACCGCCTGGAACCTTGATACCCGCATACAGGGACATCTGGACATTCCGCTGTCAGCCGTGGGCCATCGCCAGGCTGAGCGCCTGGCCGCAGCCTTGAGCGACGAACCACTGGCCGCCATCTACGCCAGCGACCTGACACGCGCCCAGCAAACCGCGCAGTATCTGGGCCAGGCGCAAGGCGTGGCTGTGACGCCCGAGCCGGCCTTGCGGGAGCGCGGATTTGGCGACTTTGAAGGAAAAACCTTTTCAGAGATTGAAGCCCTGCTGCCCGAACAATCGCTGCGCTGGCGTCGGCGCGACCCCGATTTCGCGCCGGCCGGCGGCGAGTCCTTGCTGGCCTTGCGACACCGGGTGGTGGCTGCGGCCGAACGCCTGGCAGCGCAACACACCGGGGAGCTGATCGCCCTGGTGGGACACGGCGGCGTGATGGATGTGCTGTACCGCGCCGCGACCCGGCTGGATATTCAGGCCCCGCGCACCTGGGCTCTGGGCAATGCGGCGATCAACCGTCTGCTTTGGACGCCAGATGGTTTTGCACTGGTAGGTTGGGCTGACACTCAACATCTGGACGACGAGTCGCTCGATGAAGCCCGGGTCAGCTAGACTGAGAACCAGCATGAAAACATCGTCCAGCCTGATTGGCCAGCCCGCCAAAAACATCGACACGCCAGCGCTGGTCATTGACCTGGACGCCATGGAACGCAACCTGGCCACCATGGCCGCTTTTGCCAGCCGGCACAAGGTCCTGCTCCGGCCCCACGCCAAGATGCACAAGAGCGCGACGCTGGCGCTGATGCAGATCAAGGCTGGCGCCAGCGGCGTGTGTGTGCAAAAAACATCCGAAGCCGAAGCCCTGGTGGCCGCCGGCGTTCATAACGTGTACATCAGCAATGAGGTGATTGCTGCCGGCAAGCTCGCTCGCGTCGCGGCGCTCACCCGCATCACCCAAGCACAGGGTGGGAAAATCGCGCTGTGCGTGGACAGCATTGAGGGCATCCAGCGCCTTGCACTAAGCATGAATGAGGCCCGCCTGAGCAGCGGCGTGGCCACGCTGATCGATGTCTTCATCGAACTCAATGTGGGACACAACCGCTGTGGCGTCGAGCCGGGTGCAGCAGCCGTGGCGCTGGCGCTGGAAATTCGCAAGTACCCGGCACTCAACTTTGCCGGCCTGCAGGCTTACCACGGCAGGGCGCAACACCTGCGCGACCCCGCCGAACGGCGCGCCGCCATCACGCATGCCATCAGCGCTGTGGTGCAGACTCGAAAATTGATAGAAGCCGAGGGTATTCAGGTCAAGCTGGTCACGGGCGCCGGTACCGGCACGGCGGCGCTCGAGGCCGCCAGCGGTGTTTATGGCGAACTGCAAGCCGGCTCTTACCTGTTCATGGACGCGGACTATGCCGCCAACCGCCTCGATCCTGCGCAGCCACGTTTTGAACATGCGCTGTTCGTCAAGACCCAAGTGATCAGCACCCATGCGGGGGACGATCCCTATGCGGTGTGTGACGCCGGACACAAAAGCCATGCGATTGATTCTGGCCTGCCCAAAGTCCACGCTTTCAGCAGCCGCAGCAAGCTCGAGTATTTCAACGGCGGTGACGAGCATGGCCTGCTGCGACCGGCTGCGGGAAGCCATCGGCTGCCCAGTCTGGGCAGCATGCTCTGGCTGATTCCAGGCCACTGCGATCCGACGGTGAACCTGCACGATGCGATGGTGGGCGTGCGCGGCGGACTGCTGGAGGGCGTGGTCGAGTCCATCATCACGGTGGATGCCCGCGGCGCCCTCACCTGACTCACGGCGCGGTCTGCAGCGCGCGTTGATTAGTCCCGTACCGGGCTATCGGTAAACAACCTGGTATCGGGCTGCTGCGGCGGCGCGATGCCCAGATGCCGGTAGGCCGCCAGCGTGGCAATGCGCCCTCGCGGCGTGCGCTGCAAATAGCCCTGCTGAATCAGGTAGGGCTCGATCACATCTTCAATCGTGTCGCGTTCTTCGCCAATGCTGGCCGCAATGTTATCGAGGCCAACCGGTCCGCCGTCGAAGCGGTGAATCACGGCCTCCAGCAGTTTGCGGTCCATCACGTCGAAGCCCTGCGGGTCCACGTCAAGCATCGCAAGCGCCTGGTTGGCAATATCCAGCGTGATATGGCCAACTCCCTTGACATCGGCAAAATCACGTACCCGGCGCAGCAGCCGGTTGGCGATACGCGGCGTGCCGCGTGAGCGGCGTGCAATTTCAAAGCCCCCGTCGGCATCAGTCGGAACGTTCAGTAGCGCTGCGCTACGTGTGACGATGCGGGCCAGCTCGCCAGCGGTGTAAAACTCCAGCCGTGCCACGATGCCGAAACGGTCGCGCAGCGGGTTGGTCAGCATACCGGCGCGCGTGGTGGCACCGACCAACGTGAAGGGCTGCAAATCGAGCTTGATGCTGCGCGCCGCGGGACCCTCGCCAATCATGATGTCGATCTGGTAGTCCTCCAGCGCGGGGTACAAGATCTCTTCGACCACCGGACTCAAGCGATGGATTTCGTCGATGAAGAGCACATCGTTTTTTTCGAGGTTGGTCAGCAGCGCCGCCAGGTCTTTGGGCTTTTCCAGCACCGGGCCCGAGGTCTGGCGCAAGTTAACGCCGAGTTCGTGCGCAATGATGTGGCTCAGCGTGGTTTTACCCAGACCCGGCGGGCCGAACAGCAGCACGTGGTCGAGCGCCTCGCTGCGCATCTTGGCAGCACCGATAAAAATTTCGAGCTGCTCGCGTACCTTGGTCTGACCGACGTACTCATCGAAAAGCTTTGGCCGCAAAGCGCGCTCAATCGCCTCTTCTTGTGGCGAGGAAGGCGCAGCTGAAATAACGCGCTTGGCTGGCGGCAAATCAGCCATGTTGAAGTCATCAGTCTGAATGGTCATAAAGCCCCCACGCTGGTCACTGCGTGTACTGCGCTGCCCCCCGAGGGGGTGCGAGCTTGCTCGGGACGGCCCATCGCGGTGCTCATTTCGCCAGCGCCTTCAAAGCCAATTTAATGCCGTCGCTAACACCAACATCCTTGGGCAGCGCCTTCAACGCCAGCGCCGCATCGCGGTCGCTGTAACCCAGCGCGACCAGTGCCTGCAGGATGTCCGATTGCGCATCGTTGGCAATGCTGATGTGCACACCGATGTCAGCGCCCAGCTTGCCCTTGAGTTCGAGCAGCAGCCGTTCAGCCGTTTTTTTGCCGATGCCCGGCACCTTGATGATGCGGCCAGGCTCTTGCAAGGTGACGGCCTGGGCCAGTTCTTCGACGCTCATGCCGCTGAGCACGCTGAGCGCGGTGCGCGGGCCAACACCCGAAATCTTGATGAGCTGGCGAAACGCCGCGCGCTCGGTGGCGCTGCCAAAGCCGTAGAGAATTTGTGCATCTTCACGCACCACAAAGTGCGTGAGCAGGCTGACTTTTTCACCGAGTCCGGGCAGGTTGTAAAACGTGCTCATGGGCACCAGCACTTCGTAACCGACGCCGTTGCAGTCCACCAGAATTTCCGGGGGGTTCTTTTCGGCCAGCTGCCCCTGTATGCGTCCAATCATGGGCAAATCTTATCAGCCGTGCTCAGGGCAAAAATTAGGCGGACAATCCTGATTCCAGCCCACCCTTTCTTCGGGAAATCCAGCGCCTTGATTCTTCGTCACACCTTCACGCCGCCTAACAACACCCGCATGAGCCATTTGTGCGGGCCGATGGACTCGCACTTACGCACCATTGAAGCGGCGCTGGATGTGACGATTGCCCACCGATTCGAGCAGTTCAAGATTGATGGCACCAAACTGCGCGCGACACAGGCGCTGGAAGTGCTGCAAGCCCTGTACGAAATTGCACAGCGGCCCGTGGCCGAAGAAACCGTTCAGCTGATGTTGGCTGGTGATCCCGATTACTCTGGATCGGACAGTGTGCCCGATGGTCAGTCGGCTCTGTCCACCCGGCGCGCGGACCTGCGTGCCCGCACCACCAATCAGGGGCAGTATCTCCACAATATCGCCACGCACGACATCACCTTTGGCATTGGCCCGGCGGGTACCGGCAAAACCTATCTGGCTGTGGCCTGCGCGGTCGATGCGCTGGAGCGCAGCGCGGTGCAGCGCATTGTGCTGACGCGTCCGGCGGTTGAAGCCGGTGAAAGATTGGGCTTTCTGCCCGGCGATCTGAACCAGAAGATCGACCCCTATCTGCGACCCCTGTACGACGCGCTATATGAGTTGATGGGTTTTGAACGCGTGCAAAAAGCCTTCGAGCGCCAGCAAATCGAAATCGCGCCGCTGGCCTTCATGCGTGGTCGCACGCTGAACCATGCCTTCATCATTCTGGACGAGGCGCAAAACACCACGCCCGAGCAGATGAAGATGTTTTTGACCCGCATCGGATTTGGCGCCAAGGCGGTGATCACTGGCGACGTGAGCCAGGTCGACTTGCCCCGCACCCAGCTCAGCGGCCTGATTGATGCGGAGCGCGTTCTCAAGCGGGTACAAGGGATTGCGATCACCCGCCTGACCAGCGCGGATGTGGTCAGGCATCCGCTGGTGGCACGCATTGTGGATGCTTACGACAAAACCCGAAGCGCTCCCAGCGGCCTCGACCATACCGAGAGCGCTACTAATACGATAGCTACTAAAGTCCCTAAGACGCGGGCTAAGAGTCGAAATGCCACTTAACCATCTGCAACTGTCCTTGCAGTTTGGTGCCATCGAAGACGCCCTACGGCACCGCGCTGCCTTGCCGCGCCACAGCGTCGCACGCTGGATTCGCCATGCGTTAACGCGCGACGCAGAGATCACGGT
>JANOLL010000165.1:0-1561 GCA_031419775.1 Polaromonas sp.
CACGGATTTGGCGGGTTTTACCAGCATGATGGAAGCCGACGATCCGGCCCGGGCGGTGGCCCTGCTCAACGACTATCTGGATGCCATGCTGGCGATTGTCTTCAAGCACGAGGGCACGCTGGACCGCATCGTTGGCGACGCCGTGGCGGTGCTTTTTTCGGCCCCGGTACAACAGGCCGATCATCGCCAACGGGCGCTCAACTGCGTGCTGGAGATGGATACCTTTGCCTCAGCCTACGCAGCACGCTTGCAGGCCCAGGGCATTCCCTGGGGGCACACCCGCATCGGCACGCACACTGGCGAAGTGATCGTCGGCAATTTTGGCGGCAAGACTCTGTTTGATTACCGTGCACTGGGTGACCCCATCAACACGGCAGCTCGGCTGGAGAGCGTCAACAAACATTTGGGCACACGGGTCTGCGTCTCACAGGCTATTTTGGATGGTTGCACCGCCGTGCCGGTGCGGCGCGTCGGGCAACTGGTATTAAAGGGCAAGAGCAAGCCACTGGCAGTGTTTGAGCCATTGGCAACCATCAACCAGTCTGCCTGCGCAGCGCCTGAAGATTACGACGCCGCCATTCGGTTGCTGCAACACGGCGAAACGCATCAGCCCCATTTAGCCCTGGAGTGTTTTGAGAAGCTGGCCGCGCGTCACCCGGATGATCCACTGGTGGCCCTGCATCTTCGACGCTTGCGCCAGGGCGCAGCCGATGACATTATTGTGATGGCCGAAAAATAACGGCGCAGTCAGCGCACCGTGATTTCTGCCCTGCGGTTACGCGGCTCGTCGGTGTTCTTGGGTGTAGCCACCAAAAGATTTCGGGAACCGTTTGACTCCACCAGAATGGCCATGTTTTGAAGCTTGAGCTGCTGCATTTGCTTGGCAATTGCATTGGCACGCCTGAGTCCTAATGCTTCGTTTGATTCTCCCTTGCCCAGGGTGTCGGTATGGCCGACGACGGTGATGTCCAGCGCTTTTCTTTCCAGAGCGAGCTGCTTGATACGCGGCATCATGGCCTTCGACGCAGCCGTTAATTCGGTGCTGCCGCGTTGAAAGTACAGCAAGAAGGTCTGCGGCAGTGGAGGGCGGGCTGCTATGGCTGCACCAAAATCACGTTCAAGCTGCGGCTTGCTGACATTGAACGGGACTGCGCTGCCGTCGAGCAAAGTGCCCTGCTGGGCTTGCGAAAGGACCTGTTCCCCGCGCTGGCCCTGTACCACTACGCGGCCAACGCTGTTGTCCGGGCTGGGCAGCAGCACCACATAAGACCCGGTGCGCCGGGGTGCGCCGAGGCGGGCTTTGATCTGATCTAAAGTCTCCACCACCGTCTCATCCTGCGGGCACAGCTCAGCCTGATCGATGGTGGTGCGGTCCTGGCCGGCGTCCTGCGGGCTGGGCACATCGCCTCGCTTGACGTTAAGCGCAGCGACCAGCTGGCCCATGCTCGACAGGGTGCGGGCCTGGGCAATGATCTGGTCGTAACCAGTGTTCAGGTATGCCCGGTTAGCCTGGAAGAATTCGTTCTGGCTGTCCAGCAAGTCCAGCAAGGTGCGCTGGCCG
>JANOLL010000166.1:0-3208 GCA_031419775.1 Polaromonas sp.
GTTTCGGTCATGTTGGCGCAACCGGACAATGCGGTAGTGATCAGGGCTGCGCAGGCCACTGCAGTGATGATGGATTTTTTCATGGAATGTTCCTCTATCTAATTTATTAACGGGGTCCAAGACGCTCGAGAACGCCTAGGACTAAAAGGATAGGCGAATAAACCGGATCTCGCTGTCAGACAAATTCGCGAGATTGGCCCGGTTGCCCGTCATCGAGCCCTTAAACTCGAGATTTGACGACACTTTGACCACACGACTGGTCTGGCCGGCCGTCACTTTGTTTGTTTTTCATTAACTGTTAGGTTCCAGGCGATCACGTTTCGCCTGCTCGGTATTGCCCATGGTCATGAATAAAGTTCAGTTGGGGTCCAGCGAGTTACATGTCACGCCCGTGTGTTTGGGAACCATGACCTTTGGTGAACAGGTGAGCGAGGCCACAGCGCACGCGATTTTGGACCGTTCGATCGATCATGGCTTAAATTTTCTGGACGCGGCTGAAATGTATTCGGTGCCGCCCAAGGCCGAGACCTTTGGCCACACCGAGACCATCCTCGGCAACTGGTTTGCCAAAATCCCTGGTGCCCGAAGCCGAATGGTGCTGGCCACCAAAGTCGCCGGTCCAGCGCGCGGCATGGCGTGGATACGCGGCGGCAGTGCCGACCTCACAGCTGCCGACATCACGCAGGCCTGCCATGACAGCCTCAAGCGCTTGAGAACCGATGTGATCGATCTGTACCAGATTCACTGGCCGGTGCGCCATGTGCCGGCGTTTGGCATGGTGTACTTTGATCCAGCCAAAGACAACCCGGCCCTGTCGTCGATACACCTGCAGTTGCAGGCACTCAGTGGTCTGGTCAAGGCCGGCAAGATCCGAACGATCGGCCTGTCGAATGAAACACCCTATGGCGTGCACGAGTTCGTGCGTCTGGCCGAGCAACACGGCATGCCGCGTGTGGCCAGCGTGCAAAACCCCTACTGCCTGATCAACCGCACAGTCGAAAACGGTCTGGACGAAACCATGCACAGGCTGGGCGTGTCGCTTCTGGCTTATTCACCGCTCGGCTTCGGTTTGCTGACCGGAAAATACGACAAAGCTGGCCTTGATACCGCGCAGTCGCCCCGGGACAGCCGTCTGGCCAAGTTCGAGTCCATGCGCAAACAGCGCTGGGGCCGACCTGAAGCGCTCGCTGCTGCGCGACGTTACAACGCCCTGGCCCGGGAGCATGGATTGAGCCCGACGCAGATGGCACTGGGTTTTTGCACCAGCCGGTGGCAGGTTGCCAGCACGATTGTGGGCGTCACCTCGGTCGCGCAGCTCGATGAAAATCTGGCCGCCTTAGGCACCACGCTGGCGCCAGAATTGCTGGCAGAGATTGACGCCATACGGTGGGAAATTCGGGACCCGGCACAGTAGGCTATGGCCTGTAGGGTGTCACGCGAATTGAAAAATTAAACCAGGAGATGGGATTGCTTTACTTGTATGCCGGCGCGGCAGTGCTGTTCGCCTATTTGCTCGGTTCACTGTCCTTTGCCGTGCTGGTTACCCGCGTGATGGGGCTCAATGATCCGCGCAGTTACGGGAGCAAAAATCCGGGGGCGACCAACGTGCTGCGGTCCGGCAACAAGGCCGCGGCAGTGATGACGCTGTTGCTGGACGGCCTGAAGGGCTGGCTGCCCGTGGTATTGATCAAGTGGCTGGGCAAAGATTACGGCCTGGGCGACGGCACGGTGGCTGCGGTGGGTTTCGCGGCCTTTCTGGGGCATTTGTATCCCGTGTTCTTCAAATTCAAGGGCGGCAAAGGCGTGGCGACTGCGGCGGGGGTGTTACTGGGCATCGACTGGCTGCTGGGCCTGGCCACGCTGGCGACCTGGATGATCGTGGCGTATTTTTCGCGCTATGTGTCACTGGCGTCAATGGCCAGTGCCGCTTTTGCACCCCTGTTTTATCTGATGGGCGACAGGGGTCCGTGGTACGCGGAGCGAAGCATCTTTCTGGCGATTTTCATGATGGGCCTGCTGCTGGTGGTGCGCCATCGCGACAACATCAACAAGCTGCTGCAGGGAACCGAATCAAGGCTCGGCTTAGGTACAAAACGCAACAGCTAAGCTGCCCGCTAGTAGCGTTTGACCAGCGTCATCTGGTCGTTTTCGCGCGTCATTTGAAAGCGTGTCAAAAAACTGTTGCCCAGCAACAGGTAGGGCATGGCCTGCGGGGTCACCACTGCATCCACATCAAACACCTCGACATCTCCAATCCGGACCGATGACAGCTTGATACGAAAGCCCTGCGCCGTCCCATTGGCGGTCGACAGCGTCACTGGCTGGCCGCCCCGGTAGTTGATACCCGAGCGCTCGGCGTCCAGCGAACTCATGGCGATAACGGTTGCGCCGGTATCGACCATGAACTGAACCGTCTTGCCATTAATTTGACCGGCTGTCACAAAATGACCGCCGCTGCCCGCGGTGAGCACAATCCGGTTGCCCCGGGCGTTGCTGCTCCCGCCGCCCAGATACACGGGTGCCTCCCCGACGCGCAGCGTGGCGCGTTTGCCAGACTGCTCGATGATGGCCTGCTCACCATTGGTGGAAATGACTTTGACGCCCATGTGCCTCTCTCCCGCTGCAACGGATTTGGGTGCGCTGCCATCGACCACCAGCAGCGCCTTGCTGCCGAGCATGCCAGCGAGCGCTACCGATCCGGCATGCGCCGGACTTGCAATGGCCGCTGCGACCAGTCCCGCCAGGGCTGCCCAGACGCCAGCTCGCCAGTATGGGCGCAACGCCATTGGGTTAGTCGCGAAAGTTGTTGAAGCTGAGCGGGAAATCGGCATTTTCCGAGCGGATCAGCGCCATGGCGGTCTGCAAATCGTCACGCTTGGCACCAGTCACACGCACCTTGTCTTCCTGGATGGCGGCTTGCACCTTGACCTTGCTGCCTTTGATGAGCACCTGAATTTTTTTCGCCAGTTCAGTCTCGATGCCGTTGCGCACTTTGGAGACCTGCTTGACCTTGTCGCCGCCGATTTTTTCGACCTTGCCAATATCCAGAAAACGCACGTCGACCGCGGCCTTGGTCAGCTTATTGCGCAGCACGTCGTTAATCTGGTCGAGCTGAAAATCGCTGTCGCCGATCAGGATGATGTCTTTTTCTTTCAACTCGATCGAGGCCGAAGTGCCCTTGAAGTCAAAGCGGGTGCCGATTTCCTTG
>JANOLL010000167.1:0-3201 GCA_031419775.1 Polaromonas sp.
GGCGCGTGAAGGTGCTGCGACACCCGCAGGCACGGTCATGCTGGCAGCTCTCCCTATGCTGATGGGGCTGCAGCTATTGTTGGCGTTTCTGGGCTACGACATTGCATCGGTGCCGCGCCGGCCTAGGCACAGGGGACTTCGTGTGCGTCGGATACCGGTTCAGGAGACCAGCACATGAGACGTGTGCTTGATTTTTTGCGCGATCCACAGCTCGACGGCATGGATGTCGACGGCGAGAATCGCCTGGAACTGCATCGCAAAATGCTTGAAAAAAAGCGCATGTTGCGCGAGGCTTTCACCGAGTTTCATCATTTATTCCGCAAGCTTGAGCAAAAGTTCCTAACTGGCAAGGGGGTCGAGGTTGAGCTTGGTGCTGGCGTATCACCAATGCGGGATTCATATCCAGAAGTCTTGGCTACTGATATTATTGAAACTCCCCACTTGGATCGTGTAATCAATGCTGAAGCCATGGATCTTGCGGACAACTCGGTCAAGGCCATTTATGGACAGAACTGCTTTCATCACTTTCCTCACCCGGATCAATTTTTACAGGAGCTTGATCGGGTGTTGGTGCCAGGCGGTGGCGCTATCTTGCTGGAGCCCTACTATGGGCCGTTCGCCACCTTCATGTTTAAACGGTTGTTTCGCACCGAGGGTTTTGATAAAACCTACCCTTCATGGGAAACGCCTGCTGCCGGGCCGATGAACGGGGCAAATCAGGCGCTCAGCTATATCGTATTCATGCGTGACCGTGCCCAATTCGAGCTAAAGCATCCCTCGCTCAAGATCGTCCATCAGCAGCCTGCCGGAAATTACTTGAAGTACCTGCTTTCTGGGGGGCTGAACTTTCGGCAACTTCTGCCGGATTCATTCACGGGTTCAATTGGACTGCTGGAAAAGCTTATTTCGCCCTTGAATCGATGGATTGCACTGCACCACGTCATTGTTATACGTAAGGTGGTGGCATGACGTTTGTGCGGTATGTCGCCATTCAAGTGCTGGCCTATGGCCTCGATATAGGTGTGTTTCTGCTCCTGTTGCAAACCGATTTAGCCGAGCCGATTTGGGCCAATGTTTTTGCCAAGTTTGTTGCGGGGGTGTTTGCTTTCATCGTGCATCGGTGGTTTACTTTTCAGGCTGCGGAAAGTGGTGCCATCAGGCAGCAAGCGATTCGATATTTTGTCTTGCTGGCATTGAATATTCCCGTCGCTTCCGCCATTCTGGCCTTCCTGCTGGTCTGGATTGACACCCCTGTGGCGTCCAAATTCATTGCCGATATTATTTGTGTTGCGTTGACTTATGCTTTAAGCAAGCACTTTGTATTCACGGGGCAGTCGCAAGGTCCAGAGAGTGACAAAGTCACGCGGGACGGTGTATGAAGGTGGTGGTAACGGGTGCCACGGGCTATATTGGTTCTCGGTTGACATCTTTGGCTTTGAAGCGTGGGCACGACGTTGTCATAGCATCCCGTCAGCGGCCTTCTTGCTTCACCTCGCCCTGGCTCTCTTTTGATTTGTCCTCAGGCCATTCGATGGCGTTGCCGATCGGGACGGATGCCGTCGTGCATCTGGCGGCGAACACCCAACACGCCAATGGCCTAGACGAGGAATGCGAACTAAGCGCCGCCAGAAAATTAATTCAGTCTGCGCAAGAAGCAGGTGCCAAATTTATTTTTGTATCCAGCCAGACAGCCAGAGTTGATGCCCCCACGGTTTACGGACGAACCAAATGGCGCATCGAGCAAGAAGTATTGTCTGCTGGCGGCTGGGTGGTGCGACCCGGCCAGGTCTATGGCGGTGCGTTACGCGGCTTGTTTGGCACATTGGTGCAGACCGTCAGGCAGTTACCGCTGCTTCCCGCGTTCATGCCCGCGCCCACGGTGCAACCAATTCATGTCGATGACCTCGCAGAAGGCTTGCTGCGCATGGCTGAACGGGGCGATGTTGTGCCCACTGTATATTGTCTGGCCGCGCCTGAACCGGTTGCTTTCGCTCAATTTTTGGGTGGGATCGCCCAGTCACGACTTCGTTGCTGGCGTGGCTTTGTACCAGTACCTGTTGTTTTTATCAATGCGCTGGGTGAAAAAGTGCGCACCCGGCTGGGCTTGGAACGCCTGCGTTCGCTTTTTGACTTGCCTGTCATGGCCACCGCATCTGACCTGCAGCAGCTTGGGCTGACGCTGCGCCCCTTACGTGCTGGCTTGCACCCTTCTGGGAGCAACCTGCGACGACATGTGCTGCAAGAAGGCGCTGCCCTGCTAACGTACATATTGAAAGCTGCGCCCAGCAGCGCCGTGTTGCGCCGTTATGTGCGGGTGATTGAACAGATGCGGGGTGGACTGGCAGTGGGTTTGCCTCGATTTTTTAAGAACTATCCCATGGCCCTGTCCTTGCTGGATGTGTCTGCATGGGCTGATAAAACGGTAGGAACAGAATTTTCATGGCGGCTGGATGCCGCGACCCTGTTGGCTGAGGCCACCTCGTTGGGAGCTGATCGCTTTCTGGGTGTCGGCAAAGAGCTAGAGCGTCAGCGTGGCGCGTTGGGCAGTTTGATGGCTATGACGAATGCAGTTGCGGGCGAGGTGCTGTGGCGACTATTACGGGTTCTCCTGCTCCCCATGGTCCGCCAGGCTTTGGCTCGCACGAAGGGCGTTGCATGACCCCCGATTTCGACGTCATCATCGTGGGAAGCGGCCCTGCCGGTGTGTCAGCCGCTTTCCCGCTGCTTGAAGCTGGGTGGCGCGTTCTTATGGTCGATGGTGGGCAAAAGCCTGGTATCGAACCACCAGAGGCGGATTTTCTGTCGGCACGAGCCAATGAGGTCGAACAATGGAAGTGGATGGTGGGTGAGGATTTTCACGCGCTGAAGATGCGCGATGCGGTGTCGCCAAAACTGCGTGCGCCACCGCATGCCTATGCTTTTGAAGGGTTTGGGCGCAGCAACAAAATTGTCGGTAAAGATTTCATCACGGTCGGTTCGCTGGCAACTGGCGGACTCTCCAATTCATGGGGGTGTGGCGTGGCGCACTTCTCAGACAGCGAACTGGCTGCGTTTCCGTGCCCTGCTGCTGAGCTGGAGTTGTCTTATGCCAAGGTCAGCCGACGCATGGGTATCAGCGGCAAAGCTGATGATGACTTGTCCGGCTACTTTGGTCTGGATGCGTATGCACAGCCGCCAATACCGATGGATGCCTTGCACACA
>JANOLL010000168.1:0-5441 GCA_031419775.1 Polaromonas sp.
ATTTTGCCCAACCATGCCTGCGCCACGGCAGCCCAGTTTCCGCACTACAACGTGCTGGATGCGCAGCAGCGTGTGACCGATTGCTGGCCGCGCTTTTATGGCTGGTAGCAGCAAATGAGGACGCGCGATTGAAATTCATCAGCACAACCCAGGCGCCGACGCCCGGCGGACATTACTCGCAGGGCGTTGAAGCCGCGGGCCTGGTTTATGTCTCGGGCATGCTACCCGCCGGCAACAACCAGCCGCCTATGGACTTTGACAGCCAGGCCCATTCAGCGCTGGATCACTGCAGCGCCGTGCTGGCCAGCGCGGGATGCAGCTTCAATGATGTGGTGCAGTGCACGGTGTATTTGGCAGGGGTTGAGCACTGGCCCGCTTTCAACCGGGTTTACGCCGAGCGGTTCGGCGACCATCGGCCGGCGCGGGCGGTGGTGCCGGTACCGGCCTTGCACCATGGCTTTCTGGTCGAGGTGCAAATGGTGGCTGAGGCACGCAGGGCTTGAAGTTCGTCACGCTGCCCAGCGCTCGCTTGAAGCGACGGCCTAGTCGATCTTGGCTCCGGAGACCTTGACGACCTTTTCCCACTTGAGAGTTTCCCGGCGGGCCAGTTCGCGAAATTCTTCAGGCGAGCTGGGGTCGGGCTCGGCACCCAAGGTTTTAAATCGATCACGCACCGCCGCGCTGGCGAGTGCCTTGCGAACTTCGGTGTTGAGCCGCACCACAATGTCTTTCGGCAGATTTGCAGGGCCGATCAACCCACCCCACGCCACCACTTCAAAACCAGGTACCGAATCGGCAATCGCGGGAACATCCGGATAGGTAGGTGAACGTTGCGTGGAAGATATGCCCAGCGCGCGCACCCGGCCCGCCTGCGCCTGCGGACCCGAGACCGGTGAGTTGACCATCATCAGCTGAATGTTGCCGCCTATCAAATCGGTCATCGCGGCAGTTGCAGCACGGTAGGGCACATGCAGCATGTAGGTCTGCGTCATCGACTTGAACAGCTCAACACCCAGGTGCGCCGTGGTGCCGTTGCCATCGGATGCAAATGCCACTTTGCCCGGGTTCTTTTTGGCGTAAGCAATCAGCTCGGGTATCGTTTTGACCGGAAGGTTGTTGTTGACGACCATCAGGTTGACGACCTTCACCGCGTTGGAGATCAGCGTCAGGTCCTTGTCGACGTCGTAGGGCACGTTGCTGATCAGCGCCCGGTTGGTGGCTAGCGAGACAATATTGCCATAGGCCAGCGTATAGCCGTCGGCCGGCGAACGAACCAGCTCCGTCGTGCCAATCACATACGAACCGCCAGGCTTGTTGTCGACGACGATCGGCACGCCCATTTGCAGCGACAACTGCTGGGCTAATGCGCGCATCAACACGTCGGGAGCACCGCCAGGAGCCGACGGAACAATCAGCCGAATCGGCTTATCGGGGTACTCGGCCATGGCCGGCAGCGACAGGGCTGCCAACACACTGAACATCAAGCTTGCCAACCAGTTTGGATAACGACACATCGTGCGGTACTCCTGAAATAAAAACGGCTGCCCGGGCAGGCGCTTTCATTTTAGAGTGACCCGCCCGGTTTGTTTCAGGCCGGCGTTAAACAGAGCGCTACGGGGGCTTTTGCCACCCAGCTGCAGGCTCGTCCTGCCTGCGCTAAGGTCTGAGCCATGTCACCTGCCCCACCCGATGAATACCTGGCCATGACCGGTACTCGCCGATTAATGTTGAACTGGCTCGCGACAGCTCTGCTGTCAGTTGTGGCAGGGCCTCAGGCGATGGCTCAGAAAGAAAGCTCCAGATACCGCCGCACCGCTCCCGGCCCGGATGGTATCGGCAAAAATTACATGGGACGTGAAATCGCAGGCGTCATGGGCTGGCAGGGGGCGGCGTGGCTGGAGCGGCAAGAGCGCGAGAAAGAAGAGCGCGGTGATTTACTGCTGCGCGAACTCGGGTTGCGTCAAGGCATGACAGTGGCAGACATCGGAGCGGGCACCGGGTACTACGCCCGCCGCATGGCGCCACTGGTGGGAAACAGTGGAACGGTTTATGCCGTTGATGTGCAGCCCGAGATGATCCAGATCCTGACCGACCTGGCCAAAAAATCGGGGCTCACCAACATTAAGCCGGTGCTCACCAAGGTTGACCGCGTCAACCTTCCCGATGCCAGCATAGACTTGGCCGTGATGGTCGATGTGTACCACGAGCTCGAGTTTCCGTATGAGGTGATGGAAAGCTTGGTGCGCGCGCTCAAGCCGGGAGGCAGGGTGGTGTTTGTCGAGTACCGAGCCGAAGACCCAAAGGTTCCAATCAAGTTGCTGCACAAGATGAGCGAAGCACAAATACGCAAAGAGGCCAGACAGCACGCACTGGTGTACGAACGAACCGCCACCACCTTACCGTGGCAGCATGTGGTGATCTTTAAGAAGCAGTGAGCTGACCACGCGTTTCGAAGACCCGAAGTTTTGTTTTAATGCGCCATGGCAAAACGTACCTCCGTTAGCGCGATTCAAGATATTCACGATCTGAGCCAGCTTGCGAATATCGTGGTCGACAAGCGAAATGGCAAACGCTCGGGCGCTAAAAAAGGGCGGCGCAATCGGCATTATGAAAAGCAGCTGATCAGAAACGCGATAAGCACGGGCGTACTGAAAGAAACGGACATGCCGCCCGCAGACTGACCGAACGCAGCCGTCAAAACGCAGAGCTGCATTGCTCGGTCCGAGTCATGGGTTTAACCCATCCCTGTCGACCCAGTCATGAGCATTCAGGTAAAAACAGGCGTCTGCATTTTCTGGCACTTTAAAGCGTACGCACATGACACATGTAATGGATGTATTCCCGGCCAATTCTCAGCACAAATCAGGAGCGAAAGCCTGATGCTCAGTCAACTCAGTGATCTGATCGTTGCCGGTAATGTCGGCATCATGCTTTTTTTTACTGTGGCGGTTGCGCCCACTATTTTCATCGTGCTGCCTGCGGAATGGGCTGCCGCCTATGTACGCAAGTTTTTCCCCAAGTATTTTCTTTTTTTGGGAATCACCACGACCCTTGCCGCCGCGCTGTCGGCCACCGGGCTGGCCCAGGCGGCACTGGCCGGGTGCGCCGTGATTTTTTTCTTCAGCTGCTTCTGGCTGACGCCGCGCATCAACCAGGCGCGGGACGACAAGCGCGGTCAGACGTTCAAAACTCTGCACTATCTCAGCGTGGGGCTGAACATGCTGCAACTGGCGGTGTTCATCTGGATTCTGGTACTGAGTGTTCGGTCGGTTTAAAACTGCAGACGCCACAATTAGCACCCGAGCATGCGCCCATTTAGCAGGCAAGCGGCTGGGCATTTCTTCCATTTCTACCGCTGCACCATGACTGAAAACATCAATCGACCCGACGAGTTGAAAAAATTGGAACTATGCGAGCCGTGCGCCGGCATTCAGCGCGACTGGCGCAAGGCGCCCGGCCACCCTGAACTGGTGCAGGGCAACAACCGCCATGAGACGCGGCGCCACGGCCTGATCACCATCACCAGCTACCGCTGTGACCGCTGTGGCACCCGGTGGGCGTACGAGAACGACAAGACCAACCAACGCGCCGGCTGGTCGGTGGTCAAGCGCCCATAAAAAAGACAGGTCAAGCCTGTCTTTTTTATTTTCTTAACGCGGCAGGTTTTGAAGCCTGCCCCTTGATTTTGGCAATTACTTGCCGACAACTGCCTTCACGTCGGCCTTGGCTTCTGCCTTGACTGCGTTGGTGTCGGTCTTGGCGATAGCTTTGTCGGCGCCGGCCTGAACTTTCACGGTGTCAACCTTGGCATCGGCCTTGACAATGGTTTTGTCCGCTTTGGCATCTGCCTTGGCACCGGTTTTTTCAGACTTGGCCATTGCGCTGGCTTTGTCGTCGGCCTTGGCAGTTGCAGCTTTGGCGCGAGCTTTAGCTTTGGCTTTTGCTGCTTTAGCTCTGGCGTTGGCTTTTTTATCAGCAGCGGTGGTTTCAGCCTTGGCGACTTTGGCATCTGCCTTCGCATCAACCTTGGCTTCACTCTTGACTGCAGCGGCCACGGACTTGTCGGCCTTGGCTTCTGCCTTGACCACAGCAGGTGATGCGGGCGTAGCGGGTACAGCGGCAGGAGCTTGCGCAAAGGCCACGCTAGCAAACAGGCCGGCAATCAGGGAAGCGAGTAATTTGTTCATGAGAGTCCTCTTGTGTTGGTTGATTTGAATGATTCACGCTAGCCCATCTACAACGGGGCTGGCCATGAAGCTGCCGACCCCACACACACAACGTTGCACAAACTACCTGCGCTTTACACACGGCACCACGCACGCCACACCCTGGATCTATAGTGAATTTTTCCGCTACTACTGCTCAGGGCTGCTCACTACCGCGTACGAGGTCGGGCCATGGGCATGAACCGGAGGGCATTACAGGCGCTTGCATGACAGCTGCTGCCCAATGAGGGCCCTAGGATAGAAAGCCTGATGGAACCAGTTATCAAACGAAGAAATTGGTTGACACTGTGGGCGCGGAGGGCGCTGGGTGGTGCGATCTACCTAACCTTGACGGACGTTCGCAGCCAACCGAAATACGCCGTCTCGGGTCAGCAACTGCAGGAGGCGGTGGCCAAGCGCTTTCCGCTGAAATACCCTATGGGGGGTTTATTGGAGCTGACCTTGTTAACGCCACAGCTTCGTCTGCTACCGACGCTGAACCGCTTGGGCACCGACATGGTGGTGGACGCAAGTGGCCCAGCCTTGCAACGGGTTTACACCGGCACCTTTGATGTGGATTTTGCGCTGCGCTATGAGGCCAGCGACCAGTCGATTCGCGCGCATCAGCTTCGTGTGAATTCAATTCGCCTAGCCGGTCTGCCGCCTGGACCTTCCGCTTTACTGGAGGCCTTTGGCCCATCGCTGGCGGGACAATCCCTTCAAGAGATCGTGCTACACCGACTCAAGCCTGAAGACCTTGCACTCGCCAACGGCATGGGGCTGGAGCCTGGAACCATCACGGTCACCGCCAAAGGATTGACGATTGATTTCGTCAACAAGCAACTGCGCTAACTTGGCCTGGCGAGATGCCTGGTCCGATGTGGTTAAACACTCAAAGGTTCGTGGCGCCTAGGCGGTGCAAAATTGAACAGTTGCGACTTTTTTCTAAAGGCTTTCAATGGCTATTGGCTGGCTCTCGGTATTGCAGATGGTCCCCTGGTCGGACGTCATCAAAAACGCGCCCAAGGTGGCGGACAGTGCCAAGAAGCTGTGGAACGCGACTGCAAAAAAGTCTCCGGCCTCACCGCTTCCAGTCGACTCGGCCGCCCCACTTCCGCGAACGCCAGAGGCCTTGGCCATCGTGGCGCTACAAGAGCGCGTGCAAGCTCTGCAAGAAGCGGCCAGCGCGTTGCACGAGCAGATGCTGGCATCGTCCGAGCTGATCAAGACACTGGC
>JANOLL010000169.1:0-7048 GCA_031419775.1 Polaromonas sp.
TCCGAATGCCTTGGCGCAGGTTCCGCAGGGCCGGCTCAAGGCTCTGGCTGTAACCACTTCCAAGCGCATCCCGCAGTTGCCCGATGTACCCACCATGCAGGAAGCAGGCGTTGCCGGATATGACGCATCGGTTTGGCTCGCGCTGCTGGCACCGGCGGGCACGCCACGCGAGATCGTGGTGAAGCTCAATACCGAAATCGGAAAATTGATGGCCTCTGCGGAGACAAAGAAAGCGCTCTTTGACGCGGGCGTTGAAGTGGCGCCGTCGACACCGGAAGCCATGTCCGACTATATGGTCAAAGAAATGGACCGCTGGGGCAAAGTGGTCAAAGACTCGGGGATCAAGATGGAATAAAGCGTGACTCACTTTGCATAAAAAAAGGCTCGCTATGCGAGCCTTTTTTTGGATTGTGCGGCAATTAACGTGCAGGGCGCGCCGGGCGTTTCTGGGCATCCCGGGGCACAAAAACCTTGCCCGCTGGTTTGACAAAAGCCGGCTTGCGGTCAGCGAAATCAGGCCGTGGTGCAAAGCCATCGTTGCGGGCACCAAAGTTCCGGTCTTCGCGCGGCGCAAAAGATGCGTTATTGCCAAAGCCACGATCATCCTGACGACGTGGACCCCGGTCGTTGAAACCGGAGCGGTCGGCGTAGTTGTTGCCTTGGGGTGCTGGACGGCCCTGGAAAGAACCACCACGATCGTCGCGTGGGCCTCCAGTGTTGCTGCCGAAGCCACCCGCTGGCTTGCGGCCTGCATAGCCACCACCACCGCCAAAGCTGCGGCCACCGCCACGATCGTCGCGTCCACCGCCGAAGTTGCCGCGTGGGCGGTCCGACGTGGGCGCAAAGCGCTGCTGAGGCTCGAGGCCAGCAATCACGCTGGGCTTGAGGTTTTGCTGGGTGTAGTGTTCGATGTCCTGAATCTTGCGGCGGTCGCGGAATTCGGCAATCGTGATGGCCTGACCTTCACGGCCCGCACGACCGGTACGGCCAATGCGGTGCACATAATCTTCGGCTTTCATCGGCAGGCCGTAGTTGATGACGTGGGTAATGGTTGGAACATCCAGACCTCGGGCAGCCACATCGGTCGCTACCAGAATCTGCACACGGCCATCACGGAATGCCATCAGACGGCGGTTACGCAGCCCCTGGCTCAGAGCCCCATGCAGGGCCACGGCGCTGAAGCCCTCCTGCACCAGGTCATTGGCGAGACCATCGCATTCGACCTGGGTGCAGGCAAACACGATGGACTGGTTCATGCTGGTGTCGCGTAGGGAGTGGTCGAGCAGCTTACGCTTGTGCGTCATGTTGTCGGCCCAAAGCAGCGCCTGCGTGATCGAAGCATGTTTTTCGTGCGGTGAATCGATCTCGACACGCTGAGGCGTGCGCATCACGCGTGTGGCCAGTTGCATGATGCGCGGCGCAAAGGTGGCGCTGAACATCATGGTCTGCTTGCGTTCGATGGTGAGCTGGTTGACTTCAGTCAGGTCGTCGGCAAAGCCGAGGTCCAGCATGCGATCGGCTTCGTCCACCACGAGGAACTGCACTTGGTCCAGCTTGATCTGCAGACTGCGCTGAAGGTCGAGCAGGCGGCCGGGCGTTGCCACCACCAAATTGGCATTTTGCAGCTTGGCAATTTGCAACTGGTAAGGAATGCCACCGACCACGTTGGCAATGCGAAGACCGCGGCAATGGCGCACCAGATCGATCGCGTCAGCGCAGACCTGCTGGGCCAGCTCGCGGGTCGGGCACAAAATCAGCGCGCCGGGCGTGGCGGCCTTGAAGTTGCGCATGTTGGTCGGGTCTTTGCGCTTGGGCTTTTTCAAAGGCGCTTCGCCACGGGCTACAGCTTCAGCACTCAGGCGCTCGAATTCGGCGCGTTCATGGCGCTCGGCTTCTTCCTGTTGCTTGAGCAGGGTGTGCAGCACAGGCAGTAAAAATGCAGCGGTCTTGCCGCTACCGGTCTGGCTGGAAACCAGCAGGTCGGTGAATTTGGCTTTTTTATCCGAGCTTTCCTGGTCCAATGCCTGCATCGCCTTAGGGATGGTCGCCAATTGCACAGCAGTCGGCTGGGTAAAACCCATGTCGGCGACAGCCTGCAACAGTTCCTTTGCCAAGCCAAGTTTTACAAAACCATTGGGTTCTGCAACGATCGCATCCAGCGAAGAATCGGCACCGGCGGACGCATCAGAAAAATCGGGCACACCCAAAAGTTCGGTGTCAAGAATTGCTTCGGGCAAAAAGTCGCCACGAGCCTCAAAAGAGTCAGTCATTTTTTTCTCACTAATCACCTGCGCGCCACGCCGCTTAAATAAGTTCGGCAGTTGGCACAGGAAACTAAACCTCTGCGATGCAGAAGCTTCGTTCATGGTTAATAAAACATCAACCATCAAACGAATAGACGGATCAAGCGATTAAATTGCCCGATGCGCTGACTCTGTCGTAAGAGTCTAAAGTGTGAGGTAGATGTACAAATGCCGTGCACCCCGTGCTTCAGCAAGCCTCACAGTTTAGCACGCTTAGCCGAGTAATGCTAATCGGCAGTCTTCAAAAAGTGTTCGCGGTAGTGCTCCAACTCGTCAATCGACTCGTGCACGTCTGCCAGGGCGGTGTGGCTCTGGCGTTTCTTAAACCCGTTATACACGTCAGGCCGCCAGCGTTTGGCCAGTTCCTTGAAGGTGCTGACATCGACGTTCCTGTAATGTAAGAACGCTTCCAATTTGGGCATGTACTTGACCAGAAATCGGCGGTCCTGGCTGATGGTGTTGCCGCAAAGAGGCGACACACCCTTGGGCACGTACTTCGCCAAAAACGTCAGTATTTCGGCCTCGGCATCGGCTTCGGTCACGCTGCTGGCCTTGACCTTGTCCGTCAGCCCACTGCGGCCGTGGGTACCTTTGTTCCAGTTATCCATCTGGTCGAGCAGTTGGTCCGACTGGTAAATGACCAGCACGGGCCCTTCAATGCGCGGCGTGAGTTGCGGGCCCGTCACGATCACGGCGATTTCGATCAAGCGCTCTTTTTCCGGATCTAGACCGGTCATTTCGCTGTCAAGCGAGACCAGATTTTGGTCCGATTTTTCGAGTGGGGATTCAAGTTCAAGCATCTCCTTATTCTCGCTGATAGCCTAAACTGGCCGGTATGCGTGACTATTCCTTCTCATTTACCGTGTTATTTTCCGTCGCATTGATCCTCGGCTTGTTGACACGTTTTTATCTGGCATCCCGGCAGATTCGCCACGTTGCCCAGCATCGCAACTGTGTGCCTGAGCCTTTTTCCGCCACCATTTCGCTCGATTCCCATCAAAAAGCGGCTGACTACACCATCGCCAAATCGCGCTTTGGCCTGTTGGAAATGGCCTGGGGTGCTGCAGTTTTGCTGGGCTGGACGCTGTTGGGCGGTCTCGCAGCGCTCAACCAAGCCATCACCAGCTCCGGACTGACGACTTACGGCAGCCTGGCGCCGCAACTGACCTTGCTAACCGCGTTTGCCCTCATTGGCGGCCTGCTGGATTTGCCTTTCACGCTTTACAGCACCTTCAGTATTGAAGAACGATTTGGCTTCAACAAAATGACTTTCCGGCTGTGGCTGGCTGACCTGGCGAAATCGACTTTTGTAGGGGCTGTCATTGGCTTGCCGATTGTGGCGCTGATCTTGTGGCTGATGGGCAGCGCGGGCAGCCTGTGGTGGCTCTGGGCATGGGGCACCTGGATAGTTTTTAACTTGCTGGTGCTGGTGCTTTACCCAACCGTCATTGCGCCACTTTTCAACCAGTTCAAACCCCTTGAGGATGAAGCCCTCAAGGCACGGGTGACTGCCCTCATGCAGCGCTGCGGCTTTGCCGCCAAGGGCCTGTTTGTGATGGATGGCAGTAAGCGCTCGGCCCATGCGAATGCTTACTTCACGGGCTTTGGCGCAGCCAAGCGGGTGGTGTTCTACGACACCCTGCTCAAGCAATTGAGCCCCGGCGAAGTGGACGCGGTGCTGGCCCACGAACTGGGTCATTTCAAGCATAAACACATCATCAAGCGCATGGTCTCGATGTTCGCCTTCAGCCTGGCTGGCTTTGCGCTGCTTGGTTGGCTGTCAGCACAAGTCTGGTTTTTCACCGGGCTGGGCGTGCGGCCGAATATGGCCGGAGCCAACGATGCGCTGGCCCTGCTGCTTTTCATGCTGGTCGTGCCACTGTTCAGCTTTTTTGTATCGCCCGTTTTTGCGCAGTTGTCACGCAAGCATGAGTTTGAAGCAGACGCCTACGCGGTGTCGCAAACCGACGGCAGGGATTTGCAAAGCGCCCTGCTCAAGCTGTACCAGGACAATGCCAGCACGCTGACGCCCGACCCGGTGTTTGTGAAATTTTATTACTCGCATCCTCCGGCGTCCGAACGACTTAGCCGAATGTCCCCTTCTGAAATGCCAGCAACTGCATGAGCAAGCCTGTGCATCAGCCCCGCAAGCCCTTAAGCGCCACAGAAATCGTGACCCATTTGAGTAAGCTCAATGGTGAGCAGGCACTTGGCTGGCGGCTGATCAATGGCGCAGTGGAAAAAACTTTCAGTTTCCAGAACTATTACGAAACCCTGGCTTTTGTGAATGCCCTGGCCTTTGTGGCCCACACCGAAGACCATCACCCGGACCTCGCGGTGAGCTACGCCCATTGCACCGTGCGCTTCCATACGCACGATGTGGATGGAATTTCTGCCCGTGATTTTTACTGTGCGTCCCGGGCAGACGCGCTGTTGGCTTGAGTAAACCGCTGCGCCCGGTTACGGCTCCGGCTTCCGGTACGCAGGCAGGTCTGGTGGTGGCTGGATTTGGCAGACATGTTCTGGTGGAAACCGATGCCGGCAAGCGGGTGATCTGCCATCCGCGCGGCAAAAAAAGCCAGGCCGTTGTCGGTGACCGCATACGCTGGTTGCCCACTGAAGACGAGGGCACAATCGAAAAAATTGAAGTGCGTCGCAACCTGTTCTACAGGCAAGATGAGATGCGCACCAAGTCCTTCGCCGCGAACCTCGACCAGGTTTTGATCCTGATCGCAGCTGAACCTGAGTTTTCAGAGAGTCAGTTGACGCGAGCGCTGATCGCGGCTGAAGCCACGCACATCAAGCCGGTCATTGCGCTCAACAAAAGCGATCTGACCGAGCCGTTTGGGCGCGCGTGGGTCAAGCTGGCACCCTATCGGGCCATGGGATACGAGATGTTGCCGCTGGCCATCAAACCCAAAGCCAGCGGCGACGTGCTCAATGACGCGCAGACGGCCGAATTGATGGTGCTCCTGCGCGATAAAAAAACCCTGGTTCTCGGGCCCTCGGGCGCAGGCAAAAGCAGTCTGACTAATCTGCTGGTACCGCAGGCCAAAGTGCTGACGGCGGAAATTTCCCAGGCCCTCCAGTCCGGCAAGCACACCACCACCAGCACCACTTTGTACTGGGTCGATGAATCGCGGAACACCGCGCTGATTGATTCGCCCGGATTTCAGGAATTTGGTCTGCACCATATTGAGCCGATGCAACTCGCTGGCCTGATGCCCGACCTCAAGGCCCACGCCCAGGCGTGCAAGTTCTACAACTGCACCCATCTGCATGAGCCCGGATGCGGGGTCATTTCCGAAGTGAATTTGGCCGGTAACTCAGGTGAAATAAGCGCTTCTCGCTATCGTTTGTATAGCGAGCTATTTTCTGAATTGTCGCAGAGCCGCTTCTGAACAGCGATTGAACAGCGATTACCCAAGCAAGCGGGCGAGAGTTAGCAAAGCCAGCAGCAGCATCCACAGCACCACAGACCGCCACACCAGCCCCACAATGCTGCGCAGATGGGCAACTTCGGGTACGCGACCTGGCGATGGCTCACCCAATCCAACCTTACCATCTGACGCCAGCGCTACCCTGTCGAGGCCGCCCAATCGGACATTGACAGCACCCGAGGTCGCAGCCAGAACCACACCATCGTTGCGGCTGGCAGACGCGACCGGTCCATCCGCCGGAAAACGCTGCGAATAATGGCGCCATGCATCAATGGCATCCTCAAAACTACCGACCACCGCAAAGCCAATCGCCGTGACGCGGGCTGGCAAGTAATCAATTACACCCCATGCCTTCGACGCTGCCAACTGCAGCGCCGGACTGGCCCCTTCGCCGACGGAGACTGCGGACTGGCTTTTGAACAACCAATAACGCGCCACAAATTCGCTCATGCGGTACATCACCGCACCGACAGGGCCCAGGCCCAGTGCCGCCAGCACCGAAAACCAGCCCAACACACCGAACACATGGCGGTGCGCCGCCAGCACCGAATACTCAATCACATGCCGCACAATTTCACTGCGCGGAAGATCACTTGCCCTGACCTGGCGCCATTGGGCCAATAGTTCACGAGCGGTGTCTTCGTCGCCATCGTCCAGGGCATCTCGAATGTCGGTGAAGTAATGGCTGAATTGCCGAAACCCGAGGGTGACATAGAGAATCGCCATGCTCCACCCAAAAGCCAACAGCACGTTGACCCGCCAGAGCAGCCAGTAAATCACCGTGGTCAACATGGCCGGCAGCACCACAACAACGGTCCAGACGATCCAGCCATGATGCGTCTGACCGGCATCGAGGTTGCGCCTGGCCCACCGCGCCCAATGCCTGAAGCCCGCATGAATCCAGTTACGGCGAGCCAGTGGGCGGGCCTGCTCGATCAGGAGCGCGAACAAAACAGCAAGAAAGCTCATACCAAATGATAACGGTGCGGGCTGCAAGATCCACGGCTTGATCAACCTGCGCCAGACCCGGCATCAGGCAATCAGAAAACGGTACAGATTGCGTAGCATGCCTGCAGTGGCGCCCCAGATATAACGCTCGTTCGGCTCCGCTTCTTTCCCGTCTGATACGGGATGAACATACGGCATGGACAGCCACTGGCGCAGCACGCCATCAAATTCCTTGGCATGGCGCCTGTGGTTGGCAGGGTTCATCAGATAGGCCAGCGGGACTTCGAAAACATCCGCCACCTCTGCCGGGTTGGGCTGCAGAGCAAAGCCGGGCTGCACCAGTGCCACGACGGGTGT
>JANOLL010000170.1:0-4556 GCA_031419775.1 Polaromonas sp.
AGTCGAGGCGCGGACCGGCGGGGTACGAACCGCTTTCGGAAGCAGGCTCTTCAACAGCTTGCGCCCCTGCGTTTGCTGGGCTTTGCCGATGCGCTTGACGCTTTTCAGCCAGAGGCGACCTAGACTTTTGCGCATAGGGTCAAAGCAAAGATCATGGATGGGGTGTTGAGACTATTAGACAAAGCATGGGCGCGAATGCCCCGGTAACACGACCATAGCGGCTTTCGTTTGTCGGGCCCAGCGTCGCCGAAATTCGCTGAGGCCAGGGGTTGGCAAATGCCTACAAGCTACCGGTCAGCGCGCTATGATTTCGCCAAGATGTCCCGATTTTTGACCGCCGCCCTGTATCAATTTGTCGAGCTTCCCGACTTTGTCGCATTGCAGGCTCCGCTGCGGGAATGTTGCGAGCGCCTCGGCGTCAAGGGGACACTTTTGCTGGCACCAGAAGGCATCAACGGCACGATTGCCGGACCCGAACAGGGCGTGCAGGCGGTGCTGGCATTTTTGCGCTCTGATTCGCGTTTGGCTACGCTTGAACACAAGGAGGCGTGGGCCACACGGATGCCGTTTTACCGTATGAAGGTTCGCCTGAAACGTGAAATCGTCACGCTAGGCGTTCCCGATGTTCACCCGGCACGACTGGCAGGCCGGTATGTCAAACCTGACGATTGGAATGCCCTGCTGAGTGACCCTGAGCTGGTGCTGATCGACACCCGCAACGATTACGAAGTAGCCATCGGCACGTTTGAGGGCGCCATCAATCCAGCCACCAGCAGCTTTTCACAGCTGCCACACTGGATAGCCCGCGAAATGGCCGAGGGCGGCAAGTTGGCCCCGGTGGAAGGCAGGAAACCGCGAGTGGCCATGTTTTGTACGGGTGGTATTCGCTGCGAGAAGTCCACCGCACTGTTGCGCACCAAAGGCTTTGAGGAGGTCTACCACCTTCAGGGTGGCATTTTGAAATACCTGGAAGCCGTGCCAGAACAACAAAGCCGATGGCAGGGTGAATGCTTTGTATTCGACGAACGGGTATCGGTCGGACATGGGCTGCAGCCCGGCCACTTTACTTTGTGCAGATCCTGCAGAAATCCCCTGAGCGCTGATGACCGGTTGTCCCCCTTATATGAGCTCGGCGTGAGTTGCGCGGGTTGTCATGCCACGACCAGTGACATTCAAAAAGCCGGCTACCGCGAGCGCCAGCGTCAGGTCGCACTGGCTGAGGCACGTGAGCACGTCCACATTGGACAGCGTCAAGCCAATGCTGAGCCAAAAGCATGAAACAGTGACCTGCTTTAAACTCACGACCACCGAGCCGGCTGGCAGTCCAGCCGCGGCCCCGGGTGCAAACCGTATCTGGGCGTTCATTACCTCCAATGATTTAACACTATGAAAAGTTCTCGTTTTTTACAGCTATGCGCCACCGTTTTGTTGTCCTTTTTTATAGCCAGCTGTGCAGTGACTCCGTCTGGCCCCTCACCCGCAAAAATGACCAGCGGGATGTTGACCGATTTAAAAAGCATGACGCTTTACACCTTTGACCGCGATATTGCTTCGAGCGGCAAGTCGGTCTGCAACGGCGACTGCGCGCGGGATTGGCTGCCTTTCTTTGCGCCTGTGGGAGCCAAACCCACCTCGGATTTCCAGATCATCACCCGGGATGACGGCAAGGCGCAATGGGCCTTCAAGGGCAAGCCGCTGTATTACTGGCCAGAAGACCAGGAGCCTGGCGACAAATATGGCGATGGCTACCGCAACCTGTGGCGCCTGATTGGCGTCAACGGGCCGGTAACGCAGACGCCCAGCGCGTCATCAGAAGGTTACTGAAGTCACGGCGGATCCGCGCCGCGCCGCTAAACCTCGGGTGTGATGAGCTCCACATACTCGAGCAATGCCCCGAGAACTGCCTGCCCCCGCTCGTCCGCCGACTCCGACAACCCATCAATTTCGGCAAAGAGCGTATCCACATTGCGCACGCCGCCCTCGCCTTCCAGCAGGCGCGCGGCGCGATGCGCTTCCCAGCGCTCTGACTCTTGCGACGTCAGCGTGTTTGGAAAATTCCGGGCACGGTACCGGAAAAAAAGTTCTTCCAGTCGGTCGTCATCAAAACCGACCCGGGCGTATGCCAGTTCCGCCGGAGGCAACGCTCGCAACTGATTGAGACGCTTGCGGTCGGCGTTGTGGATGAAGCCTCCGTAGAGGTCTTCGTCCACATCGGGTGTGTCACCCTGGGGGCGCGAAAACACCTCGGGCCACACGGCGCTCAAGTCTGGCAGGGCGGCAGCTTTTTCTGCGTTGACCAGGGCGGCAGCCATGTCCACGCCCCATTTGACCGCCATCTCCGGGCTCAGCGTTTGCAGCTTGCGCACGACCATAGGCGACTTGTTCAGATGAACCGATTTGAGCGGCAATCGTTGCACCCCTTCCGGCAAATCGGCTGTCTTGCTAAACAGACGCTGGCGCAATGTGGCGACATCCAGCAGTGCCAGTTCGCTCGGGTCGTGCGCCAGGTCCCAGGCGAGGATTTCATTTTTGTTGTTCGGGTGGGTCGCCAGGGGCCACATCACTGCCATGCAGCCGCGCTCTGGCGGGAACATGCCCGAAACATGCAAAAAAGGCTGGGCATGTTGTGGACTGGCCGGCAAACCCAGTTCCGTTGCAACGCGGTCTTTTTTGTGCAGACTCAAACAAAAATCGAACAGCTTGGGTTGGGCCGTACGAATCAGCCGCGCCAAAGCGATGGTGGCGCGCACGTCTGACAGGGCGTCGTGTGCGGCTTCATGCAGCAAGCCGTTGGCGCGTGCCAGATCTTCCAGTTTAAAGCTGGGCCGCGTGGCGTCCAGATTGTCGGATTGGCGATCGTCAGGCTTTCGCGGCCAGACAATACCTTCTGGCCGCAGCGCATAAGCCATTCGCACCACGTCTAGCAAGTCCCAGCGACCACAGTCGTTTTGCCACTCCCGTGCATACGGGTCAATCAGATTGCGCCAGAACAGAAACCGCGTGACCTCGTCATCAAAGCGAATGCTGTTGTAGCCCACGCCTATGGTTCCGGGCTGCGCGAGCAAAGCTTCAATCTGCGCCGCGAAGGCTTGCTCGGGCAGACCCCGCTCAAGGCAAACCTGGGGCGTGATGCCCGTGATCAGGCAAGAAGCGGGGTCGGGCAGAAAGTCGTTGGCGGGCTGGCAATAAATCATCACCGGCTCGCCGATTTCGTTCAGTTCGGCATCGGTGCGAATGCCAGCGAACTGGCTGGGTCTGTCACGCCGCGGATTGAGCCCGAAGGTTTCGTAGTCGTGCCAGAGGAAAGTGTGTGCAGCCATGTGCCATTAATCTTGCTGTTTTTATATAAAAAAGGCCTTCGGCTCAATCAAAACGTGCACTCTACGCTATTTTATTTATAGCAATTAACAAAAAGGCCAGTAGCGAGATGCTACCGGCCTTTTTTTTGATCGGATCGAGAACTGAGGATCAGTTCGTTTCAGCAGCCTCTGCCTCAGGCCTGGCTTTGCCTTCTTTTCTAGGCAGTGGCTGAATGTCGAGTTCGACCTCGCCGGTCTCAACGCCCTTCTCATCCGTAGTGACCTTCATGTCCACCGCCAGGCGGCCGCCTTCCATCAGACGGCCAAACAGCAGTTCATCAGCCAGCGCTCGGCGAATCGTATCTTGAATGAGGCGCTGCATGGGGCGTGCACCCATCAGCGGATCAAAGCCCTTCTTGCCCAGGTACTTTCGCAGTTTGTCGGTGAAGGTGACTTCAACCTTTTTCTCTGCCAGCTGCGTTTCAAGCTGTAGCAGGAACTTGTCCACCACACGCAAAATCACGGTCTCGTCGAGTGCCTTGAAACTCACCACAGCATCGAGCCGGTTACGAAATTCCGGGGTGAACAGGCGTTTGATATCGGCCATCTCGTCACCCGCTTCACGCGGATTGGTGAAGCCTATGGTCGCCTTGTTCATGGTTTCTGCACCGGCATTCGTCGTCATGACGATGATGACGTTACGGAAATCAGCCTTGCGCCCGTTGTTGTCCGTCAGCGTACCGTGGTCCATGACCTGCAGCAGCACGTTGAAGATGTCCGGATGCGCCTTTTCGATCTCGTCGAGCAGCAACACACAATGCGGCTTCTTGGTGACAGCCTCGGTCAGCAGGCCGCCCTGGTCAAAACCGACATAGCCCGGCGGCGCGCCAATCAGACGGCTGACGGCATGGCGCTCCATGTACTCCGACATGTCAAAACGAATCAGCTCAATGCCCATGATGTAGGCCAATTGCTTGGCCGCCTCGGTTTTGCCGACGCCAGTCGGGCCTGAGAACAGGAAGGAGCCAATTGGCTTGTCGTCCTTGCCAAGCCCTGAACGTGCCATTTTGACGCTGGAGGCCAGCACATCGAGCGCCTTGTCCTGACCGAACACCACGCTTTTCAAATCGCGTTCCAGGGTTTTCAGCTTGCCGCGATCGTCATTGGACACATTGGCGGGAGGAATACGGGCAATCTTGGCGACGATCTCTTCGACTTCGGTTTTGGTGATGATCTTCTTGCGTTTGGACGCCGGCA
>JANOLL010000171.1:0-2034 GCA_031419775.1 Polaromonas sp.
CTCTGGCAACGAATGCCAGACCCCACACCTGAAGTGTCGACGTCACTGTCGCATTGGACCGCGGCACATTGCCCCAACGGTCTGGCACTGATTGCGGACAGCCAGACCTCACAGGTCGCTACCAACCTGACCATCAGCAACATCATCAACAGTCTGAGACTGATTGGCCAGCTGGAATGGACCGCACTGATCGAGCCAGTCAGTCGATCCCTTCGCGTACTGGCCACACTGCCTGGCTTTGCATCGGAAAGCGAAGGGACGCGACAGCAAATCACGCAGGCCATGGAGAAGATCGCCCGAAGCAGCGGTAAATCCGAAAGAGAGGTCGCCCAAGCCGTGGTGCAGCGTGCCCATCCTGCCGCCCATGCCCAGGTAGACCGTGGCCAAGACACTGCCTCTTACCATTTGATCGGGCCGGGTCGGGCGGCTTTGGCCGACGACCTCAAAAGTCAGACCGCCAGCGCCAGGCGTTGGCAACATTTTTTTTGCAATGCCCTGGCCTCGCGTGGCTGGCGCCTGGGCGTGTATGTGTCAGCGCTGGTGGCGGGAACGCTGGGCGTGTTGGTGCTGACTCTCCGCGCGTTGCCTGAAGAAGGGTGGACACAATGGCACGGCTGGACCAGTTGGGTCGCCCTTGGGCTAATGGCGGTTCCGGTGTCCGAAGCGGTGGCCGCACTGATCCATCGGGTGATCGCGGAGTCCTCACGCGTCCAGTCCATGCCACGGCTCCATTTCGCCGACGGCATTCCGCCAGAACATCGGGTGCTGGTGGTCATCCCGTGCATGCTGACCTCCGCCGTGTCAACCCGTGAGCTCACCGAACGGCTGCGCCTGCACTGGCTGGCCAGCCTTGAGGACCACGCGCAATTTGCACTGCTCTCGGATTGGGTCGATGGGGACCAGGCCAGCCTGCCACCCGACGAAGCCTTGCTCCAGGACGCACGGAGCCAGATTGCAGCGCTCAACGAGACCTATCCGGCAGCAGCCGGCCAAATGCCGCGGTTCATGCTGATCCATCGCAAGCGGAGCTGGTGTAGTACCGAAGAAAAATGGCTGGGTTGGGAACGAAAACGCGGCAAGCTCGAGGCGCTGGTGAGCCTGGTAGCCACAGGAAGCGTAGCCGCACACCACCGTTCTGCTGACTTCATCTCAGACGACATTCCCGGTGGTATCTCCGGTATGCCCGGTATTCCAATAGCGAGCGACACCCGCTACATCCTGACGCTGGACAGTGACACCGGTTTGCCACCCGCAGCGCTGCGCGAACTGGTATCGATCGCGGCACACCCCCTTAATGCACCGTACCTGGACACCAGCAACCGCCGCGTCACGGGAGGTTATGGTGTTTTTCAACCGCGGGTGATCACACCCTTGCCCGATGCCCGGAAGCGATCGCTGTTCCATACGCTGATTGCCGGGCAGTGCGGCATTGATCCCTACAGCAGCGGCACGTCTGATTTGTATCAGGACCTGTTTGGCCTCGGCACCTTCACCGGCACAGGCCTGCTCAATGTGCGAGCCGTTCATGCTGCACTGGACCGGCGCCTTCCCGATGAAACCGTACTCAGCCACGACTTGCTGGAAGGCACGATTGCCCGTTGCGCTTATGTCAGTGATGTCGTTCTGGTGGAAGAACACCCGCACCATGCGGGCGTCGATGCGTCCCGCCATCACCGCTGGACGCGCGGCGACTGGCAGCTGATGCCCTTGATGCTGAAGGCCAGCCAATTTGGTATCGACGCCCTGGGTATCTGGAAGATGCAGGACAACCTCAGACGCTCCTTGGTGATTCCGGCTTCTTTGGCCCTCCTGGTATGGATCATTTTCACCGACGCCTTGCCCCTGTCCCTGGCCGTCGGGGTGGTGACTGCAGCTTGTCTGGCCGGGCCATTGCTGGGTGCGTTGGCGGGGCTAATGCCGACGCGCCGCGGAATCGCCCTGAGGCATTTTTTCCATGTCGGCATGACGGAGGTTTGGCGTGCAGTGGGTGCAGCCGCCTGGCAATTCAGCCAGCTGGCTATCCAGGCTGCCCTG
>JANOLL010000172.1:0-15278 GCA_031419775.1 Polaromonas sp.
AAGACTGCTCGTTGCGCCAGTCCACCATGGCCGCCAGCGTGGTGGATTTGCCTGAACCGGTGGCGCCTACCAAAATGGTCAGGCCACGCTTGGCCATCACCACGTCTTTGAGCACCTGCGGCACACCCAGACCGTCGATTGTGGGCAGTGTTGCCGGAATCACCCGCATGACCATGCCTACCTTGCCTTGCTGGATGAAGGCATTGACCCGAAAGCGACCGACGCCAGGCGGCGAAATCGCAAAGTTGCACTCCTTGGTGCGTTCGAACTCGGCAGCCTGCTTGTCGTTCATGATGGCGCGCGCCAGCGCCATGGTGTGCCCCGCGTTGAGCGGCTGCGGGGAGACTTTGGTGATCTTTCCGTCGACCTTCATGGCGGGAGGGAAGTCGCCCGTGATGAACAGGTCGCTGCCATTGCGACTCACCATGAGCTTGAGCAGGTCGTTGATGAATTTACTAGCCTGGTCGCGTTCCATGTGCGATCCTTTCAATTGGATTCCGTAGCGTGCCGGGCGGCAGGTTGAATACTCTTAACCAAGCAGGGGCCGCGGAACCGGCTTTGCCGGGCCGCAGGCGCAGCGGCCCCCTCGGGGGGCAGGGCGCTACACGGAGTGAGTAACCGTGGGGGCTTGCCCTTCAAGCAGGGGCCGCGGAACTGGCTTTGCCAGGCCGCAGGCGCAGCGGCCCCCTCGGGGGGCAGCGTAGTACACGAAGTGACAAGCGTGGGGGCCATTTTTAGCCAGGGAAATTCTCTGGAATTTTCGCTTTGCCACGCGCTTCGGCGGCGGAGATGACATTGCGTTTGACCAGCTCGGTCAGATTCTGATCCAGCGTCTGCATCCCCACACTGTTGCCGGTCTGGATCGACGAATACATCTGGGCCACTTTGGCTTCGCGGATCAAATTGCGAATCGCACTGGTGCCCAGCATGATTTCATGGGCTGCCACGCGACCGGAGCCGTCCTTGGTCTTGCACAGCGTTTGCGAGATCACCGCCTGCAAGGATTCCGACAGCATCGAGCGGATCATTTCCTTTTCTTCGGCCGGGAAAACGTCAATGATCCGGTCTACGGTTTTGGCAGCACTGGAGGTGTGCAGGGTGCCAAACACCAGGTGACCGGTTTCAGCCGCCGACATGGCCAGACGTATGGTTTCCAGGTCGCGCATCTCGCCGACCAGAATCGCGTCGGGGTCTTCGCGCAAAGCGGACTTGAGCGCCGCATTAAAACTCAGCGTGTGGGGGCCGACCTCGCGCTGGTTGATCAGGCATTTTTTGGATTCGTGCACAAACTCGATCGGGTCTTCTACCGTGAGGATGTGGCCGTACTCGGTTTCATTCAAAAAGTTGACCATCGCCGCCAGCGTGGTGGATTTTCCGGAGCCGGTTGGCCCGGTGACCAGCACCATGCCGCGCGGCTTGAGCGCCAGATCGCCAAAAATCTTGGGCGCGTTGAGCTGCTCCAGCGTCAGAATTTTGGACGGGATGGTTCGCAGCACCGCGCCAGCGCCCCGGTTGTGGTTGAAGGCATTGACCCGAAAGCGCGCCAGGCCATCAATTTCAAACGAGAAATCGACCTCTAAAAACTCTTCGTAGTTCTTGCGCTGGGTGTCATTCATGATGTCGTACACCATGGCATGCACCTGCTTGTGGTCCAGTGGATCGACGTTGATGCGTCGCACATCGCCATGCACCCGGATCATGGGCGGCAATCCGGCAGACAGATGCAGGTCAGACGCCTTGTTTTTGACGCTGAAAGCCAGTAACTGGGTAATATCCATCCCGGCGAATCCTTTAAACGGTGCAGAATTAAGAGGCGTGACGCGACAGAGTTTACAGTCGGATTATGACGACGATTGTGCGCAACCTTCAGCTGGTCCGGGACCGTATCACCATGGCCTGTGTGGCCGCTGGGCGCAACCCGTCCAGCGTGCGCCTGCTGGCCGTGTCCAAAACCTTTGGCGCCGACGCGGTGCTCGACGCCATGGATGACGGGCAGCGGGCGTTTGGCGAAAATTACATCGCCGAAGGTGCGGACAAGATCCTCGCGATACGGGCCAAGCAAGCCGCCGGCTTGGCAGCGACTTACCCGGCACTCGAGTGGCACTGCATCGGTCCGGTGCAAAGCAACAAAACCCGACTGGTGGTCGAACACTTCGATTGGGTGCAGTCAGTCGACCGACTGAAAACTGCGCAGCGCCTGAGCGAGCAGCGACCGCCTGATCTGCCGCCGCTGCAAATCTGCCTGCAGGTCAACATTGATGGTGGGGCCAATAAATCGGGCGTCGTACCGGATCAGCTTGAAGCGCTGATCGAGGAGGTACTCAGCCTGCCACGCCTGAATTTACGCGGCTTGATGACCCTTCCCGAACCGGCGCCCAATTTCGAAGCGGCCTGCGCAGTTCACGCCAAGGCCAAAACGTTGTTTGACCGGATTAATGCATCGGGTGCCCTGTCGTGGCCGATGGATACGCTTTCAATGGGTATGACGGCTGATCTGGAGGCGGCCATCCATTCCGGCAGCACCATGGTGCGGATTGGCTCGGCCATATTTGGCAGCCGGCGTTAGCGACCAGCGCGGATTCGCGCTTTTCGGAGATTTCATGGACGCCTATGGCGACCGAATGCAGCGTTTGCCTACGCCTTACCGGCCCGAGGCCGCTGTGGTCGCGGAGGCGCTGGACTTTCTGGCCGACGATCAGGACGGCCTGGCTTTTGATTGGGATACCGCGGCACAGATGGCCCGACCCTGGGTGGTCGCGGTACGCGCCCATCAGCCGCCCTTCTGGGCACTGGAAAGACTGCTACAGGAGTTTCCCCTCAGCAGCGCTGAGGGCCTGGCACTGATGCGCCTGGCTGAAGCCTTGCTGCGCGTGCCCGACGTGGACACTGCGATGGCCCTGACGGCTGACCAATTACACCGCGCCGACTTTGAGGGCCATGGCAACCCAGCCTTGGCGGGTCTGGCCGCCAATGTGATGGCGCTGTCTACCCGGGTGCTGCCCGAGCCGGGTGACATGGGCGAAGCGGTGTCCGGGCGCTTGAATCGGCTCGCGGCAGCTACCGTGGTCGCTGGCGCACTGCGCGCTACCCAATTGCTGGGCCGTCAGTTTGTGTTGGGTCAGACCATTGCTGCCGCGATGGATCTGGCGGCAGACGCCAAGAAAAAGCAGCATGCCCTCTGCTACAGCTACGACATGCTGGGTGAGGGTGCGCGCACCGACGCCGATGCCTTGCGCTATCTCGCCAGTTATGTTGATGCTATTGAATCGATAGCAATTGAGATAGATAAATCGGGCGCTATCGAGAACAATGACGGTATTTCCATCAAACTCAGCGCGCTTCATCCGCGTTATGAAGACGCACAGCATGCACGCGTGATGGCTGAGCTGGTGCCCCGCGTCTGGAGCCTGTGCGCGCTGGCCGCCAAGGCCCATATCAACCTGACCATCGATGCAGAAGAGGTCGACAGGCTAGAGTTGTCGCTGGACGTGCTGGAGGCGCTGGCCGCAAGCGTGGCGCAACAGCATCCCTCTTGGCAGGGGCTCGGTCTGGCAATCCAGGCTTACCAGACCCGTTCACTTCACCTGGTCCAACACGTCATTGGCTTGGCACGCCGCTACCGTCTGCGGCTGATGTGCCGGCTGGTCAAGGGCGCGTACTGGGACGCAGAGATCAAGCGCGCCCAGGAGCTTGGGCTGCCGCACTACCCGGTTTTCACCCGCAAACACCACACCGACGTGGCATACCTGGCCTGCGCCAAGGCCTTGCTGGGTGCGCCCGATGCGGTGTACCCGCAGTTTGCCGGGCATAACGCTGGCACGATTGCAGCGATCTTGCAGATGGCATCCCGACACGCTGCGCCGTTTGAATTGCAGAGACTGCACGGCATGGGCGAGGGCATCTTCCGTGAAGTGCTGAAAAATCCGTTGATCGCTTGCCGCGTCTATGCACCGGTCGGAGCGCATCGCGACCTGCTGGCTTATCTGGTGCGACGCCTGCTTGAAAACGGCGCCAACGCTTCCTTTGTGCACCAGCTGGCTGACGCGTCGGTGGGCATGGACGAGCTGCTGACCTCGCCCCTCCAGCTTTCGCGGCAGCCAGATCCTGGCCTGAATCCCGAACCCTACTTGCCCTTGCCACCCGCGCTGTACGGCCCCAGTCGGCTCAATAGCCTGGGACTGGACCTCACGGTCTGCAGCATGCGCGCACCATTGCTGGCGGCCTTTGAGACCGCGCGGCTTCCCGAAGTGCCTGAATTTGATGCGAAAAGTGTGTCTAGCGCAGTCGATACGGGTGTTAAATGCTATCAAAAATGGAGCAATGTCAGAGTGTCTGAGCGAGCCGCTATCCTGCGCCTGGCGGCTGACAGCCTGGAGCAGCACCGGCTGAGGTTTTGCGCGCTACTGGTCCGGGAGGCCGGCAAAACCTGGGCCGATGCGGTGGCCGAAGTGCGCGAGGCGGTGGACTTTTTGCGCTATTACGCCAACGAGGCCGAGCGCATCATGGTGCCCCTCACTTTGCCCGTTACCCTGCCCGGCCAAAGCCTCGGCATCACGGGTGAAACCAACACGCTGCGTCTGCTGCCGCGCGGCCTGTGGGTCTGTATCAGTCCCTGGAACTTTCCGCTGGCGATTTTTATCGGCCAAGTCGCCGCGGCCCTGGTGACCGGCAACGCTGTGCTGGCCAAACCGGCAGAGCAAACGCCAGGCGTGGCGTGGGAAGTGGTGAAGCTCTTGCATGCAGCCGGCGTGCCCGACGGTGCGCTGCAGGTGCTGCACGGCCCGGGCGAAACCGTGGGCGCTGCGCTGGTGACCGCGCCGCAGGTGGCCGGCGTGGTGTTTACCGGCTCTACCCAAGTGGCCAAGGCGATTCAGCGAGCGCTGGCGGGCAAAGACGGCGCCATTGTTCCCCTGATTGCCGAGACTGGCGGCATCAACGCCATGCTGGTCGATTCCAGCGCCTTGCCCGAGCAAGTGGTTGACGCCGTGCTGGAAAGCGCTTTTCGCTCGGCCGGTCAGCGCTGCTCGGCGCTACGTTTGTTGTGCGTGCACGAGGCCATTGCCGAACGTGTGATCGACATGATTCTGGGCGCAGCCGCCGAGCTGGCGCTTGGCGACCCGTCGCAGCTATCCACCGACATCGGACCGCTGATTGACCGCCAGGCATTTGATACTGTTCAGCGTCAACTTGATCGGCTCATGACCGATAAAAAAGTACTTCGCGTGCACAGCGTCGGTGGCCGCAATACTGCTGACGCCGCCTTGCATGTGGCCAGGTTGATGCCTCCGGTGGTGCTTGAAGTGCGCAGCCCGGCCGATGTCAAAGAGGAAATCTTCGGTCCCGTTTTGCATGTGGTGCGCTGGGGCAGCGGCGAGCTGAAGACGCTGGATGCGGTAATGGCGCAGCTCAATGGCCTCGGGTACGGCCTCACGTTGGGCCTGCAGACGCGCATCGACTCGCGCGCTGAGGCGCTGGCCGCAGCAGCCCAGGTGGGCAATGTGTATGTCAACCGCAGCATGATAGGCGCGGTGGTCGGTGTGCAGGCATTTGGTGGCCACGGCTTGTCCGGGACGGGCCCCAAGGCCGGTGGCCCCCATTACCTCTACCGCTTTTGTACCGAGCAGACCGTAACCGTCAACACTACGGCAGCCGGCGGCAATGTGGGGCTGCTGTCGCCGCCGGTTAGGCCGCAGCGTTCAGCTGGCGCATGAAGTTTTCAAGCGCTTCAATCGGCAGCGGCTTGCAAAACAGATAGCCCTGGTAGAACTCGCAGCCGTGCCGAGCAAGAAAATCGCGCTGCGCCTCGGTCTCTACACCTTCGGCCAGCACTGCGAGGCCCAGGCTTTGCGCAAGGGAAATGATGGCCCGGCAAATCGCGGCATCGTTGGGGTCGCTGAACACGTCGGCCACAAAGCTTTTGTCAATCTTCAGCTGGTCCAGCGGCAAGCGCTTGAGGTAGGACAGCGAGGAGTAGCCCATGCCGAAGTCGTCGAGCGACAAGGTCACGCCAAGTGCCTTGAGGGTGCCCATTTTGGCGATGGTGATCTCCATCCTGTCCGCCAGCAGGCTTTCGGTCAGTTCCAGTTTGAGCTTGCTGGGGCGGATGCCGGTGCGGTGGATCGCCGCCATCACCATGTCGACAAAATCGGGATGGCGGAATTGCCGGACACTGACATTGACGGCAATGCTCAGCTCGGCAGTGGCTGGACGCTTGGCCCATTCGGCAAGCTGCAGACAGGCTTGTTCCAGTACCCATTGGCCCAGCGGCATGATGAGACCGGTTTCCTCGGCGACCGGAATAAATTCCGCCGGGCTCACCATGCCGCGGCGCGGATGCGTCCAGCGCAGCAAGGCCTCCACCCCGGTCATGCGTTGTTGCCCGTCAACCTGCGGCTGGTAGTAAACCAGAAACTGCTGGTCGCGCAGGCCGGCACGTAGATCGGAACTTAACGCGGCATTGGCGCTGACCGCCGCCTGCATGTCCGGATCAAAAAAACAGACGGTGTTCCGGCCGAGTGACTTGGCCTGGTACATCGCCAGATCGGCTTGCTTCAGGAGCTCGCTGACGCTGTCCTGGTCAGCATTGAAAGCCGTCACGCCTATGCTGGAGGTGCTGTAGTGGTTGTAGCCTGACAGGTCATAGGGTTCACGTAGGGTGGTCAGCACTTTTTCAGCCACGACCTGGGCCTTGATAGCCGCCATCGCGGGTTCTGTACCGAGGTCCTGCAACATCACGACGAATTCATCACCACCGAGTCGCGCCACCGTGTCGGTTTTACGCACGCAGGCGCTTAAACGCCTGGCGACGCTTTGCAACAGCTGGTCGCCCTTGGAATGACCCACGGTATCGTTGAGTACCTTGAAGTTATCCAGATCGATAAACATCAAGGCACCTTCCTGCCCGCTGCGGTTGCAATTGACCAGGGCCTGCTCCAGCCGATCCAGCAGCAGCTGGCGATTGGGCAGGTCGGTCAGCGGATCGTAAAACGCAAGGTGATGAATTTTGTCGTCTGCCGCCTTGCGCTGGGTAATGTCGCGGCCCACGGCCACCCAGTGACTGACCTCGCCGCTGCCAGCCATCACCGAGACGATTTCCAGATCCATCCAGAGCGATCCGCCGTCCTTGCGGTAGACGAGCAATTCGCTACGCACCTTTTTGCCCTGCTTCATGGCCGCCAGTAAGCGCCCCAGCTCATTTTTATCTGTCTCCGGCCCCGCCAGACCCGCCGGCATCTGTCCCCGCAACTCATCGCGGGAATAACCGGTGTGGTGTTCAAAAGCTTCATTGACGAAAACAATCTCTGGACCTGACCCGTGACGTGGGGCGGCTTCGGCGATCACCACAATGTCATTGAGCCGTGCAATGCCAGTTTCCAGCAGCATCAACTGTTCCTGCGAAGCCCGCCTTTCACTTACGTCGCGAAAGTACACCGCCAAGCCTTCTGCAAAAGGGTAGGCCCGCACCTCCAGCCACTTGCCCAGCGGCTTGAAGAAATCCTCAAACTCCACCCGGCGATTGGTCGTGAGGGCTCTTTCAATGTGTTCGCGCAACTGGCCCCCGGCGGTGTCGCCAAATTCCTGCCAGATTTCATGATCCAGCAAGTCGCCGGTAGAGCGCTCCAGCAGGCGCTCGCTTTCCTGGTTGAGATAGGTAAACCGCGCCTCCCGGTCCAGTGTTACAAACGCCTCAGTGATGCTGGCCAGGGTGGTGGTAAGCCGCATGGCCAGACGCAGTGTTTCTTCCTGCGCCTGCTTTCGGGTGCTGATGTCCTGCAGCGCGCCATGGATGGCGATTGGCGCACCGTCGGCATTTCGTTCGACTTCGCCCAGCGTGCGGACCCAGCGTCTGGCGTCGGGGGCAACCAGAATCTGGGCTTCTTCATCGAAGGATGCACCCGCGATCGCGCAGCCCCGAATCGCCTTCTGGAGTCTGCCGCGGGCATCACCCGCGTAGCGGTTCATGAGCTCATGGATGGTCAGGGCAGGCTCGGCGCTGACGCCCAGAATGTCGGCAGCTTCCGGCGAAAGCGTGAGCTGATTGTTGGCCAGTTTCAGTGACCAACTGCCCATTTGGGCGGCCCGCATAGCCATGCGCAGATACACCTCGCTACGCACCGGCTCGGCTTGATACCTGGGCACCAGGCTGTCGCCGCGCTGCTCGGGGATCTCGGCGGGGGACGATGTTTGCACGGTGGCGTGGACCATATTCATGTAGAGGTGACAGCGGGGCGGCAGCAGGTGGTTGCGCGCTGGCGCACAACTGCTTACTATTATTGGTTATTTTGGTGCAAAGCCATAGGAATCAGCCATGAAATCCTTGCAGGATTTGCGCAAGTGTGAAGACGTCGCCACCCTGAAACCCGCCTTGCAGGAGATCTGCAGTCAATTCGGTCGGGTTGAAAAGCTCGACATCCTGACGGCCATGCATGAGGGGACGCAGCAGGCTATATGCTTTCTTCGCCTCGATACGCCTGAAAAAGAGCATCTGCTGATGAAGACGCTTGGCGTTGGCCGGTTTGGTGGCGAAGTTGTTTTTGTGGTGGACCTTTACCCGCCAGAATCCAGTGATGCCCATGATGATTTTGGGCCATCGTCCCAGTGGGCTGATTGGGGCGATATCAAATGACCGCTAGGCGGTGACGCGTGATCGTCGCTGCATAACAATCAGGGCGTGAGTCCGCGCATGAACTGCTCCAGTTCGGCAATCGGGAGTGCCTCGCAAAACAAATGCCCCTGGTAGCCTTCACAACCAAAGCGGGCCAGTAGCTCGCGTTGTGCTTCGGTTTCTACCCCTTCGGCAATCACGCCCAGGCCCAGGCTTTGCGCCAGTCCCACGATGGTTCGCGCAATGGCGGCATCATTGGGATCGGTGAGGATGTCCTTGACAAAAGCGCGGTCGATTTTCAGCTGGTCCAGCGGCAGGTGCTTCAGGTAAGACAGGGCCGAGTAGCCCATTCCGAAGTCATCAATCGACAGGGTGACACCCGCAGTTTTGAGCATGCCCATTTTTGCCACGGTGACCTCCATCCCGGTGGCCAACAGGCTTTCGGTCAGTTCCAGCTTGAGCCGGTGAGGCCGCACGCCGTGACGCTGGATGGCGCCCAAAACCAATTCCACAAAGTCGGGCTGGCGAAACTGGCGGACGCTTACATTAACGGCCACCGTAAGTTTTTCGGTTTCAGGATGTTTGGCCCAGCGGGCCAGTTGCGCGCAAGCGGTTTCAAGAACCCATTTGCCGAGTGGAAGAATCAGTCCGCTTTCTTCCGCCTGGGTGATGAACTGGTTGGGATAGACAACGCCTCGGTGCGGATGCTGCCAGCGGACAAGCGCCTCCACCCCGAGCATGCCGTCGCGCCCGACCTGAGGCTGGTAATGGAGCAAAAATTCACCGGTTCGCAGGCTTTGTCTGAGCTCGGCTGTCAGGGCAGCATTGGCAGTGGCAGCGGCCTGCATGACCGGATCAAAAAAGCACAGCGCGTTGCGCCCCGACGCCTTGGCCTGGTACATCGCCAGGTCGGCCTGCTTGAGCAGGTCTTCAATGCTGGCGCCGCGTTGATCAAAGCAGGTGATGCCGAGACTGCAGGTACCGTGGTACGGGTAACCAGCCAGCTCATAGGGTTCGCCCAGCGCTGCGAGGATTTTCTCGCCGGTCTGACGGGCCTGCGCGCTGGCGGCTGTCAGGCTATCCCCCAGATCTTTTAGCATCACCACGAATTCATCACCGCCCAGGCGCGCCACGGTATCGCTCCCCTCGACGCTGGTGGCCAAACGGGAAGCCACTTTTCTAAGCAGCAGATCGCCTTTGGAATGCCCCAGCGAATCGTTGAGCAGCTTGAAGTGGTCCAGGTCAATGAACATCAAAGCCCCGATTTGCGGCTTGCCACCGGCGTGAGTCAGCACGCGGCGCAGTCGGCCCATCAGCAGCTGGCGGTTGGGCAGCTGTGTCAGCGCGTCGTAGAACGCAAGGTGTTCGATTTCATCTTCATTGGCCTTGCGCTCGGTGATGTCGCGCGCGACCACAATCCAGTGGGTCACCCCGCTGCTGAAATAATCCACCGGCACTATTTCAAGTTCCATGCACAGCCGCTGACCGCTTTTGCAATAAATGGTCAGTTCGGCGCGGACCGGTTGTGAGTGGATCAGCGCTCGCCGAATGCGACCGAGTTCTGCGCGCTCGGTCAGCGGGCCCAGCAGAATGCCGAGAGTCTTATGCAGGACCTCTTCCCGTTGGTAACCGGTATGCCGTTCAAAAGCATGGTTGACAAAAACGATGCGCGGCCCCGGTCCCTCTACCGGGCCGGCCTCGGTGATCAGCACAATATCGTTGAGGCGGGAAATGCTGGTCTGCAGCAGCAGCAACTGTTCCTGGGATTGGCGTTCGGCTGTGACATCCCGAAAGTAAACGGCGATCCCTTCTTCAAAAGGGTAAGCCCGCACTTTGAGCCACTTTCCCGCCGGTTCATAAAAAGCCTCGAATTCGCGGTTCAAGCCGGTGCTCAAAACAGCTCGAATTTCTTCATGAAAGGGGCCGTTTTCACCAGGGTCCAGCTCTGCCCAGATTTTGCATCCGAGCAGCTGGCTGCTGTCGCGACTGAGCAGGCGTTCGCTTTCCCGGTTGACATAAATAAAGCTGCCGTCCCGGTCCAGCGTCACAAATGCTTCAGTGATACTTTCCAACGTGGTGGCCAGCCGCATGGTGACGCTCAACGACGCCTGCTCGGCTTGTTTCTGGGCAGTCAGATCCTGCAGCAGTCCGTGGGCCCTGGTCCCGGCGAACGGGCCTTCTTCGATGGCGCTACCAACGGTTCGCACCCACAGGTGTCGCCCCTGCAAGGTCACGATCTGCGCTTGAAGGTCAAACGATTGTGCGGCTTGCAGGCAGGTTTCAAATGCAGTTGCTACAGCAGCACGCGACTCTGGGACGTAGCACTCCAGCAGCTGGTGCAAGGCCATATCCACAGGTCCTTGTGCGGGCCAGCCCAGCAACTCGGCAAGCGGCTGGCTCACCTGTAAACGCCCTGTTGCGATGTCGAGAGACCAGGTGCCGACAGCCGTCACCTTTTCAACCATGCTCAGCAGCTGATCGGCCGGACCCCGCGGGCGGATGATTGTGAGCGGCTGGGATGACTTCGGTTGCGCAGAGGGCATCGTGAGGCGGGTCCGATTGGCCTGAAGCAGCTTGGCTGTGCAGGACGGTTACAACGTCGTCAGCTTACCCTTTTTGCTGGCCAAAGCCATAGGACGGAGCCGCGCCACGCGCCGACATATTTTCCATGGTTGCGTCCTACAGAAATCGGCGCGGTTTGCCCCCTTCAAGAAGCCTTCGCATCGTTCCAAATAGAGACAAGCCTTGGTTTGAACCGAGGTGCCGAGGCGCGTCAGGTTTTTGTTGCGCCAAAACAAGCCTGCACACATGAACAAACTGGTCGACCAGCTTAAAAATCACACCGATATCAATGAGCTCCGACCTGCTCTGCACTCACTGTGCTCACGCTTTGGTCTGATCACGAGACTGGATATTCTGGCTTCGAGTCAGGTCGGCAAGCATCAGGCCTTGTGTTTTTTGAGGATGGATTCCGCAGAGCACGAGCAGCGCCTGATCCATGAGCTGGGCTTCGGACGCTTTGGTGGAGATCTGGTCGTTGTGGTGGACCTAGTTTCGGTGAGCCAGTCAAAGAGTGCATCGCAACCATGATCCAGTGAGGGTCCAAAATAATTTCGTTACCTCTCTTGCACAAGTCGGGAACTTATCAACGATGACAGACGTACCATGCATCCTTTTTTAAGGAAGTCACATGGCAACACCGTTTTTTGGCAAGCGCGAGACTGAATCCACTGTCGTTCCCACGGCAACCAATCTGCGTCCTGGCTCCAGCCAGGGCTATGCTGCGCCGGGGTCCGTTGGCGCCGGGCAGTCCACCAGCGCATCGGGCGGCTCGTCAACGGGTGCCAAAACGGCAGAAGGCGCCACGACCACTGCATCGGCAGAAGGCGGCAGCAAGCTCACGGTAGGGCCCAACATCAAGCTCAAAGGCGTGGAGATCACCGATTGCGACACCCTGGTGGTCGAAGGTTTGGTAGAGGCCACCATGGATTCACGCGTGATTCAAATTGCGGAACAGGGCGCTTTCAAAGGCTCGGCTGAAATTGATGTGGCGGAGATCCGGGGCGAGTTCAGCGGTAATCTGACGGTTCGCCAGAAACTGGTGATTTATTCGACCGGCAAGGTCACCGGCAACATTCGCTACGGCAAGTTGGTGATCGAAGAAGGCGGACAGCTCGCCGGTGAAATCATGTTCGGTACCACGCCTGGCAACTCGCTGACATCGATGAAGCCTGCGGCGGCGAGCAAGCCCCTGCTGCAAACCGTTTAAGGTCATGGGACTAGCCTGCTACCGCAGGCGCGCTAAAGCAGGCGGAATGCCAGCGGGATCAGCAGGGAAGCCAGCACCACCTGCAAGCCCAGCGCCAGCCCGGCGTAGGCACCGGCGTCGGCGTTGACCTGCAGGGCGCGTGCGGCACCTATGCCGTGCGAAGCCGTCCCCAAAGCGAACCCGCGCGCTGCCCAGCCTTCCGGGTCGGTCGGAATCCGTAACGCGTCAAACAGGTATCTGCCGGTCAATGCCCCCACCAGACCGGTGATGACCGCGAACACGGCAGCCAGCGCTGGAATGCCGCCGATTTTTTCTGCAATGCCCATGGCCACCGGTGCGGTCACCGACTTGGGAATCAGCGACAAGCTCACTTCAGGCGGCAGCCCCATGAGCCAGGCCAACAAAAACGCCGAGCCACTCGCCACCACCCCACCAGTCAGCGCCGCCAGCAGCAAACGCGGCCAGCGCTGGCGTAATTCATCGCGGCGCTGCCACAGCGGCCAGGCCAGTGCCACTACCGCGGGGCCGAGCAGGAAATGGATGAATTGGGCGCCCGCAAAATATGTGGGATAGGGCACATCAGTAGCCAGCAAGCCGCCGGCCAGCACGATCACCGTCCAGAGAACCGGGTTTGCCCAGGGCGCCTGGTCGAGGCGCGTGTAAAGCGCTTGGGCCAGAACATAGATCACCAGCGTGGCGGTCAATCCGAACAGTGGTGTGGCCGAAAGATAGACCCACAGCTCGACAAATTTAGGCATGGAGATCGTCCTCAGCCGAAGCGGTTCGGCGGTCTCGTAGCCAGTGCAAAGTCAAAACCGTCACCACTATTCCCGCGACCGTGGACAGCACCACAACGGCCAACATGCGTAAACCGTACTGGCTGACCAGTGAAATATGGGTCATCACCCCCACGCCAACCGGCACAAAGAGTAACGAAAGGTTGGACAGCAAAACGTTAGCGCATGCGGCTACCGGCTCCCTCACCACGCTCCAACGCAGTACCAGCAATAACAGCAACATGCCAATCACCGGGCCCGGCAGGCTCAGGTGCAAGCCGCGAGCAAGCAGTTCGCCCACTGACTGAAGGGCCAGCAGCCAGGCGATGCCGTGCAGGGCCAACATGCTCAGAAGGGGTGGTTGGACATCAGAACCGCGGCAAATCCGGGTGCGCAATCTTGCCACCGCGCACCAGCATTTTTCCGTACTCGGCGCAGCGGTTCAATGTGGGGATCACCTTGCCCGGATTCAGCAATCCTTTGGCGTCAAACGCGCGCTTGACACCAAACATCTGCTCGTTTTCTTCGCCTGAAAACTGAACGCACATCGAGTTGAGTTTCTCGATGCCAACGCCGTGTTCGCCCGTCACGGTACCGCCCATGGCGACGCTGGTTTCCAGGATGTCGGCGCCGAACAACTCGCAGCGGTGTAACTGGTCAGGATCGTTGGCATCAAACAAAATCAAAGGGTGAAGGTTGCCGTCCCCAGCGTGAAATACATTGGCGCAGCGCAGCTGGTATTTTTTTTCCATTTCTGCGATGGCCAGCAAAATATCGGCCAGTCGCTTGCGCGGAATGGTGGAGTCCATGCACATGTAGTCGGGGCTGATGCGGCCCGATGCGGGAAAGGCATTTTTACGGCCGCTCCAAAAGCGCAGGCGCTCTTCTTCGTTCTGGCTCACCGCAATAGCGGTTGCGCCACAGCCGGTCAACACGTTCTTCATGCGGCCAATTTCTTCTTCCACTTCTTCTACGGTGCCATCACTTTCGCACAGCAAAATGGCCTCGGCCTCGAGGTCATAACCGGCGTGCACAAAGCCTTCCACCGCTGCTGTCATGGGCTTGTCCATCATCTCCAGCCCCGCCGGAATGATGCCAGCCGCAATCACCGCAGCCACCGCATCGCCGGCTTTGCGCAGGTCATCAAAACTCGCCATGATGCAGCGGGCCAGCTGCGGCTTGGGAATCAGTTTGACAGTGACCTCGGTGGTCACAGCCAGCATGCCTTCACTGCCGATGAGGATGCTGAGCAGGTCATAGCCCGCCGCGTCCAGCGCATCGCTGCCAAATTCCACCTCTTCCCCTTCAATCGTGTACCCCCTGACTTTGAGCACGTTGTGCACCGTCAGTCCGTACTTGAGGCAATGCACGCCGCCCGAGTTTTCGGCCACATTGCCGCCTATGGTGCAGGCGATCTGGCTTGATGGGTCGGGCGCGTAGTACAGACCGTGTACGGCGGCGGCTTCGGAAATAGCCAGATTGCGCACACCACCTTGCACGACCGCGCTGCGGCTGACAGGGTCCATGTTCAGAATTTTGTTGAACTTGGCCAGCGACAGCGTGACTCCGAGCTCGTGCGGCATGGCGCCGCCGGAAAGGCCAGTGCCGGCACCACGTGCGACCACGGGTACGTCCAGCGCATGACAGGTTTTCAAAACCGCCTGAACCTGCGCGTAAGTCTCGGGCAGGGCAACTGCCAGCGGCCGCTGGCGGTAGGCGGTCAGGCCGTCGCATTCGTAGGGTGTGGTGTCTTCGTTGTTCCAGAGCAGGGCGTGCTTGGGAAGGACTGCCTCGAGCGCAGTCACGACCTGGGATTGCCGTTGTGCTCTTTCGAGCAATTGCTGCTGATGGAATGAGGTCGGTGCGTTCATGGTGGATTTCCGGGAATGAAAGCTAACTTTAGACGAAGCTGGCCGTTGCCGGGTGAAGATTTTGAATACCTGAAGGGGCAGGGAAGACTGCCGACATGGCCCAGCGCCGCAAACTGACGTGTCATCAGCAAGGCAAAACCACATAATGGACGGTCCGGTCGGCGCATGCCAATCCGGACCGCAACCCACCTGAAAGAATCCATGCCACCCCATCCGCCCCGTCATTTTTCGATGCTGCGCGACTTTCACCTGGCCGA
>JANOLL010000173.1:0-4558 GCA_031419775.1 Polaromonas sp.
GCGCTGGTTTTTGTGGAAATGACAGCGCCTTGCCCAGAGGGACGCATCACGCCAGGCTGTCCGGGACTCTGGAACGAAGCACAGATGCTGGCCTTCAAACGCATTGCTGATTTTGTCCATGCCTCAGGTTCAGGCACGAAAATCGGCTTGCAGCTTGGCCACAGCGGTCCAAAGGGATCCACCCAGGTGGGATGGAAGGATGCCGATGAGCCACTGGTCTCGCCCACAGGCAGGCCTGACGACCCGCCCAACTGGCCCTTGCAGGCTGCCAGCGCCATCGCCTACGGCCCCAATAATCAGACACCCGTCGCGATGTCACGAGCGGACATGGACCGCGTCAAGGCGGCGTTTGTCCAATCTGCGCGCTATGCAGAACAGGCAGGATTTGACTGGCTTGAGTTGCACTGTGCGCATGGCTATCTCCTATCGAGTTTCATCACACCACTAACTAACCACCGCACGGATGATTACGGCGGCAATCTGGAAAACCGATGCCGCTACCCCATCGAGGTACTCGAGGCCTTGCGCGCGGTATGGCCGGCACATTTGCCGATCAGCGTACGGATCTCGGCGCATGACTGGGCACCGGGTGGCAATACAGCTGACGACGCTGTAGATATTGCGCGAATGTTGAAGGCAGCCGGTTGTGACCTGATTGACGTCTCATCCGGACAAACCACGCGCGCTGCCAAGCCCGTTTATGGGCGGATGTACCAGACTCCGTTTGCAGACCGTATCCGTAATGAGGTCGGCATCCAAACCATTGCAGTGGGCGCCATCACCGAGGCCGATCAGGTCAACAGCATCATTGCAGCCGGTCGTGCCGACCTGTGTGCGATTGCGCGCCCGCATCTCGCTGACCCGGCCTGGACGCTTCATGAGGCAGCCAAGCTGCAGAGTCACGCCGTCAACTGGCCGTTGCCATATCTCAGCGGCAGGGATCAGCTGTACCGCGAGATTTTCAAGCAAAAAGAGCTCTTGGCCAGCGTAAATTCGACGCTTTCTGCTACTCAATAAATAGCAAATGACGCCACCAGCAAAGGAAGCAACGATGGACATGGAAGCCCGCGCTCACAGCGAACATCCCGAAGCCCTGCGGCTCTGGCTGCGCCTGTTGACCTGCACACAACTGGTCGAGAAGCAGGTAAGAACCCAGCTTCGGGATCAGTTCGACACCACCTTGCCGCGCTTTGATCTGATGGCGCAGCTGGAGCGAAATCCGGATGGCCTGAAGATGAATGAACTCTCGCGCCGCATGATGGTGACGGGCGGCAACGTGACCGGTATCACGGACCAATTGGTGGCCGAGGCATTGGTCGAACGCGTGGAGGTCAATGGAGACCGACGGGCTTACAGAGTACGCCTGACTGCACGGGGTCGAAAAGTTTTTCAAGCCATGGCGCTTCAGCACGAGACGTGGATCGTGGCTGCATTTGAATCACTCTCGGCCAATGAGCTGAAATCGTTCTACAAATTGCTGGGCAAGATCAAGCAGCGGCACAGCCAGCCAGCAGACAGCCTACTTCTTAAGAAAGCAGCGCTCACATGAAACATTATTTGGGCTTGGCCAATCCCATGTTGGCGCAGTTTGACGCATTAGCCACCTACCAGGCCAAGCACTTTTCTTATGCAGTGGAAGAGGGGGTGGCCACGCTGGTGTTGAACCGACCCGAGCGCAAAAATCCCCTGACCTTCAACTCTTATGCAGAGTTGCGCGACCTTTTCCATGCGCTGAACCACGCTACCGATGTGAAGGCCGTGGTGATCACCGGCTCAGGTGGCAATTTTTGTTCTGGCGGAGATGTTCACGAAATCATCGGTCCCCTCACGACAATGAGCATGCCCGAACTGCTGGAATTTACCCGCATGACCGGCGGCCTCATCAAGGCTATGCGCCTGTGTCCGCAGCCTGTCATCGCAGCCATCGACGGCATCTGCGCAGGCGCTGGCGCCATGATGGCGCTGGCAGCCGATATGCGCTTGGGGACGGCGCAAACCAGAACGGCCTTTTTGTTCACCCGCGTGGGGCTTTCTGGCGCAGACATGGGCGCTTGTACGCTTCTGCCTAGACTGATCGGCCAAGGACGGGCCTCTGAGCTTTTGTTCACCGGACGCTCAATGGGCGCGCAAGAAGGCTTGCAGTGGGGATTTTTCAACGCGCTGCTTGAGCCACAGGACTTGCTCGGGCACGCGCAAAAGCTGGCTCACGAATTGGCAAGCGGTCCGACCTATGCGCACGCCATGACCAAGACCATGCTGCATCAAGAGTGGTCCATGACACTGGATCAGGCGCTGGAAGCCGAGGCGCAGGCGCAAGCAATCTGTATGCAAACGCAGGACTTTAAGCGCGCATATGAAGCCTTTGCCGATCGGCGTAAGCCCGTTTTTAAGGGTGACTGAGTCGATGACCCCGTCAACGTCCCATCTGGCGCTGCCCTTCTTTGATGCGGTCCACCGCGAGCTGGGCGACCAGCTGATCAACTGGATGACGGGTCAACTCGTCGACGAGCGTGATGACCGCTTGGCGTGCAAGCAGTGGGTTCGGCTTCTGGGAGACGGCGGCTGGCTGCGCTACTGCGTGCCAGCCGGTGAGGGGGGAGTCTTGGGCGGTGCCTTGGCCACATTGGACTCGCGGGCGCTGGTGGTTCTGCGCGAAGCCCTTGCCTTTCATTCCTCCTTGGCCGATTTTGCGTTCGCCATGCAGGGGCTCGGCAGTGGCGCCATAACTCTGGCCGGGACTGCAGCACAACAGGCAGCCTATCTGCCACTGGTGGCCCGGGGTGAAAAAATTGCCGCCTTTGCCCTGAGCGAGGCTGACGCCGGCTCTGACGTTGGTGCAATGCAAGCGACGGCGACGCGCACAACCAGAGGATGGGTCATCAACGGCAACAAGACCTGGATAAGTAACGGCGGCATCGCGGATTTTTACGTCACCTTTGCCAAGACCGATGTTGCTGCCGGCACGCGTGGCATCACGGCGTTCCTTATTGATGCCGACACGCCAGGGCTCGACAGCAGTGAGCAGATTGCCGTGATGGCGCCACACCCGCTGGCTACGCTACGCTTCACCGATTGCGCACTTGTGGAGGACAGTCAATTGGGTACGCTGCATGGCGGCTTCAAACTGGCGATGCAAACGCTCGATATCTTTCGGGCATCTGTAGCGGGGGCTGCGGTCGGCATGGCGCGGCGCGCTCTGGCTGAGGCTGTTCACTACGCCAAGCAGCGTCAGATGTTTGGGCAAAAGCTGGCGGACTTTCAACTAACCCAGGCAAAAATCGGCGAGATGGCCGCGCTGGTCGACTCGGCTGCCTTGCTGACTTACCGCGCTGCCTGGATCCGTGATGAAGGCGAACGAAGCGGCAATGCCTCACGGGTTACCGCAGAGGCGGCCATGGCAAAAATGGTAGCGACCGAAAATGCGCAGCGGGTGATCGACATGGCGCTGCAGATGCATGGTGGGCTCGGCGTCAAAGTCGGCACCAAAATTGAAAGCTTGTACCGCGACATTCGTGCGCTGCGCATTTATGAAGGTGCTACCGAAGTCCAACAGCTCATCATCGGGAGGGCGATGTTGCAATGATCACCAACGCGTTGGCCGCTGGTTTGTCAGTTCAGACTGACCGCTTTGTTCACGACCGCTTGCCGCCATTGAGTCAGCGCAGTGCAATGCGTTATGAGACGCCTGAGCTGATCATCAGCCCTCAAGCTAATCTGGTCGACGTACTACTGGCGAAAATCGAAGATCAACGGCTGTTGGATCGGCCTTTTCTGCGCTCGGATCGGATAACACTCAGCTATGCCGACGCGAAGGAGCGTATCTGCCGCATTGCACAAGTCCTCACGGAAGAATTTGGGCTGGTCCCCGGCAATCGGGTTCTGCTACGTGGCGGAAATTCGATTGGACTGGCACTGGCCTGGCTGGGCACCGTCAAGGCCGGCCTGGTTGCCGTGGCCTCCATGCCGCAGTTGCGGGCCAGGGAACTGACTGACATCATTGAAAAGTCACAAGCGACACTCGCCCTGTGCGACGCCAGCCTGCTCGATGAGCTCAATGCCGCAAAAGAGCAGAGCCAATTCCTGAAGACCATCGTACCGTTCAACCTGAATGCGCCGGGCTCGCTGGCGGATTTATCAAGCCAGAAAAATGGTGACATCACGCCTTGCCTGACTTCTGCCGACGACATAGCGCTGTTGGCCTTCACATCCGGAACCACCGGTAAGCCCAAAGCGGCAGTACACACCCACCGTGACGTGCTGGCGGCGTGCGAGGCGTGGCCCCGTCATATCTTGAAGGCTTCATCAGATGACCTTGTGGTGGGTTCGCCACCCCTAGCCTTTACTTTTGGCCTGGGTGGCTTGCTGCTGTTTCCGATGCGGGCAGGTGCATCGGTTTACTTTCCGTCGAATGCTTACACGCCAGAAGCCATGGTCAGGCTGATCAGCGAGGTGCGCGCGACCATTTGCTACACCGCCCCCACTTTTTACAGGCAGATGGCAACGTTTGCCAAGTGCCACGGTACGCCCACCCTGCGACTTTGCGTGAGTGCTGGCGAAG
>JANOLL010000174.1:0-15041 GCA_031419775.1 Polaromonas sp.
TGCAAACCTGCGCGGTCTTCAAATTCGCGGGCAAGAATTTCAAGCGAGGCCACCAAGCCCAGGTGAGACAGTGAAGACGGGCGCAAATCCTCCACAATCCGGCGCTTCAAGGCAATCCCGGTATTGAGTGTTTCGGTCAAATGCGCGAGCCGTTCCGTCGTCTCTGGCCATTGCGTGCCGAGTCGGGACTTCAGCCGTGCAACGTCGAGTTTGGCGGCTGTTAGCAGGGCGCCCAATTCGTCGTGCAGTTCACGCGCCAGATGGCCGCGCTCATCTTCGCGCACATTTTGCAGATGGGTGGCCAGTTCAGCCAGTCTGGCGGTTCGCTCGCCAACCTGCAGGTCCAACTGGTCCCGCTCCCTTTTGAGCGCTTCCTGCTCGCGAAGCCCCGAGTTCACCAGGGCGCTGGTCTGACGCAAATACAGATAAAAAGCCAATAGTCCGGCCAACGCAACGAGCGGCACGCCAATGCGCGAAAGCTGCAAACTGTCGTGAATCTTGATCTGTCCGACCTCCATCTTTTGATTGCTGGAGCTGATCAGTTTGGCCGACTGCGCCCGAATGACCATCATGTGTTCTCTGCCGACGTCGGTGTTCAAGACAAATTTCCACGCCTCGTCTTTGTCTTCCTTGCGCATGCGTATCGACAGATCCATTTCGGCCAATTTGCGGGAAATATGCCTCGACAGTGTCGCGAACTCACCCAGATCTGCTTCGGACGATCCGAGCAAACGCTGCAATTCATCGAGGTTCTGATTGATGTCATTCATCGACGAGTTGTACGGATCGAGGTGGCTGGGGTCTCCCGTCAGGAGGTAGCCACGCTGCCCGGTTTCTGCGTCCAGCAGGTTTTGTAGCAATTTATTGACCGAACCTCGGGTGCGCTGCGCCTGCTCAAAGCTTTCGATGGCGGCTCGCGATTCGTGGTAACTGGTTTCGTTGATAAACAGCAATATCGCCACTGCCAATATCGCCAGAGGCAGGCTGATAGCCATTTTTGGAAATGCAAATTTCTTCATCACCAGCGTTGTTTGAAGCTTCTTTGGATTCTTCGACAATAATGAAGGGCGAGCGTCAGGCAGGCGGATCGATGCGGTCGCCTGACAACATGACATTCACCCATGGGTACGGGTCTTCCTAGAAAGAACATCGACATGATCAAAATTGGTATTGTGGACGACCACGCGATCGTTAGGTCCGGACTCAAGCAGTTCTTTTCGGACCAGGTGGACCTGCGTGTGGTTGGCGAAGCCGCCAGCGGCCGCGAGGCAATCGACCTGGTGCGCAATGTTGAATTGGACATTCTGGTGATGGATTTGTCTATGCCCGGTCAAAGCGGTATTGATGCGCTGGCCATGATTCGCGCCAAAGCGCCCGACGTCGGCATTTTGATCCTGAGCGGGTACCCGGAAGAACATTACGCGGTCAACCTGATTCGCCAGGGCGCCAGTGGCTACCTCAACAAGGAATGCGACCCATCGGAAATCGTCGATGCCATTCGGGTGATCTCCCTGGGCAAACGCTACATCACGCCGACAGTGGCTGAATTGCTGGCGCAGCAGTTGAATCGGCCAAATGATATGGCGTCTCACGAACAATTGTCGGAGCGGGAGTTTCAGGTGTTTCTCAAGCTCGCCAAGGGTGAAACCGCAGGCGATATTGCCAAGGCCTTGTCGCTGAGCGTGAAGACTGTCAGCACCTACCGGACCCGGGTGATGGAAAAGATGAGCCTGGCATCCAACAGCGACCTGACTTACTACGCGCTCAAAAATAAGCTGATTGACTGACCGCTGTCAGCGTTCAGCCAGGCAGGACATCCGCTGCGTTTTGCCCGATGCAATAGTCCACCAGCGCGTCAATCTCATTGGATTTGTCGAAAACAGCGTCTACCCCCAATTGAGCGCAGCGCTGCCGAATGTCGGCTGTGGCGTAGTTGCTTAGAACCACGACCTTTTGCAGCGCATGTCGGTCTCTGCAGGCGGCCAACACACCCAGTCCGCTGCCCTGCTTTAAAAAAAGGTCGACGATGGCAAGGCGCCAACCGTGCGGACGTTGTACCAGCCACGCTTTCGCTTCGTTTTCACAATCTGACGTGCCTACCACTTCGACGTCGGCAAGTTCTTCAAGCGTCGCGATCAGGTTTTCGCGAATGGTGGGGTTGTCCTCGACGATATAGGTTTTCAATCTCACAATTCACGTCCAGGCAGACCATCGCGGCTTTGGCAAGTGGCGCTCGTCCGCAGCCTGCCCAACAAAATAATACTCATGGACATATTTTTTTAAAAGTAACTTGGCCTCGTGATGATTCTGCCCGCGAATAGGCTGCCAACCTGTAGGATGTTGCCTACTCATGCGTTTCTGTAGGTGATTTGCTCACATCAGCTTGTCTTGCTGCCCCACGCATCATCAGCCGGCAATCAGGCATATTCCAAGAGCGGCTGTTGTAAGTTGACAGCGGTCAAACTTGGCGAATGCATGAATAAACCGCTTTTTCGCAGCGTCGCCCTTCGCCGGCTGCTGTTCGGTCTGGCCGGCCTCTTAGTGGTCCTGGTGCTGGCAGTGCTGTTTTTTCCATGGGATGCCATGCGAGGACCGATAGGCAACTACGTCTCGGGCCAACTCGGCAGGCGCTTTGAAATCACGCAGCATCTTTCGGTCAATTTGGGCAGAACCACCACGGTGCGCGCTGAAGGGGTCGAATTCGCCAACCCGGCTTGGGCGCGTGATCCATACTTACTCAAGGCCAGCGCTGCGGAATTTGAGATTTTGTTGTGGCCGCTGCTGTTTGGAAAGCTGGAACTGCCCCGTTTGTCGTTGGTCAAGCCGCAAATTGGCCTGCAATTGGAGCCCGATGGACGGCGCACCTGGTCTCTCTCCCGGGATAACTCAGACCCATCCGCGATCCCGAAGATAGGCTCCCTGGTGATCGATCAAGGCACCGTGAAATACCGGGCCGTGTCGCACGGCGCCGACCTGACCGCCGATTTGTCGCTTGCCGCACAGGCCACCCAGACATCGGCCACTTTGCCACTGGGCTACAAGGTTGTGGGCAAATGGAAAAACGAGGAATTTGCGGCCACCGGGCGTACCGGCGGAGTGTTGCAGTTCAATGCAGACCGAAAGCAGCCTTTCCCGATCGAGATCGATGCCACGGCTGGGAAAACCACACTCAAGGCCAAAGGTACGGTAGAAAATTTGCTGGCGTTTGCGGGGCTCGATGCGACGATAGACCTGCAGGGCAGAAATCTTGCGGAGTTGTACAAATGGCTGGGCGTGGTGCTGCCCTCCACCCCCCCGTACAAACTTCGCGGACGGCTGACCAAGCGTGGCCAGATTTGGTCCGCCGGGCAGATAAATGGGGTCCTTGGAAAGTCGGATATCAGTGGGGATTTGGGTTTTGACACCACTGGAACTCGCCCCATGCTGAGCGGAAAAGTTCAGTCCAAAGTCCTGGATTTTGCCGACCTAGCGCCGGTCATCGGCCTGCCAGTCAAGGCGTCCGCCAGTGGCACGGGGGTCGGCAGCAGGAACGCGGCAGCGCCTGTAGCGCCTGTCAGAAAGATCAGCAAGCAGACGCCAACCGTGGCCCCGGGCAGGGTCTTGCCCAGCACTCAACTGGACCTGGAACGGCTTCAGGCCATGAATGCCGATGTGACCTATATTGCAGCCGATATCCGGCATGTCGAGCAGCTTCCATTAGACAAGGGAAGTGCACACATCAGGTTGACCAACGGCGTGCTTCGACTGGATCCAGTGTCGCTGGGCGTGGCAGGTGGAACAGTTGCCGGACGCATCACGATTGACGCCAACATGGTGCCCGCCGCGGTGGATACCCGGCTCGATCTGCGTGCCATAAACCTCAACCAGCTGTTTCCCACCATCAAGACGACTCAAAGCAGCTTCGGAAAAATTGGCGGCCAAATCAATCTGAAAGGTCGTGGCAACTCGGCTGCCCAGATGTTGGGTAACGCCTCTGGCGATGCTGCCGTGTTGATGGGCCGGGGCGAGATCAGCAATATCCTGATGGAATTTATGGGCCTCGATGGTGGAGAGATCATCAAATTTTTAATTCGTGGCGACCGAAACGTGCAGCTTCGTTGTGCGGCGGCTGCGTTCGATGTCAAGCAAGGGCTGATGCGCAGCAAAACCATTTTGCTCGACACGGCTGATACGGTGATCCACGGGAGCGGACAGATCAGTTTGGCTGATGAGACCTTGGATCTGGTGCTCAGTCCCGAACCGAAAGACCAAAGTATCTTGAGCTTGCGCTCACCGCTAAAAATTGGGGGTACGTTTGCTGCCCCGACGGCTGGACCGGATAAAGCCGCGCTGGCAGGGCGCGCGGGCATAGCCATTGCGCTCGGGGTAATCAATCCGCTGCTGGCTTTGCTCGGCACGATAGAAACCGGGCCGGGGCAGGACGCGGATTGCCGCGGCGCCCTGGCTGTGGCAGCCGACCCGAAGGCCAAGGCGGCACCCAGGGATGCCCAGCGCCAACCGGCCTCCAGGGCTGTCCAGGGTCCGAAAGGCTAGGCCCTGCCGCACACGCTGCAAGCATGATCGCGAGGCATTTTTAGTTCTGTCCAGGCCATGCTGCGGCCATCGAGCATTAGCAGTTGACCCGTTAGGGGCTGACCAACCCCGCAGAGCAGTTTGAGCGCCTCGGCCGCCTGGATGCTGCCTATGATGCCGACCAGTGGCGCAAACACACCCATGGTGCTGCATTGAATTTCTTCAAACGTCGCAGACTGGGGAAAGACGCAGGCATAGCAGGGTGAGGTCGCGTCACGCGGGTCGAAGACGGCCACCTGTCCGTCAAAGCGAATCGCCGCCCCGGATACCAGCGGCTTGCGGTGCTGGTAGGACGCACGGTTGATCGCGTGGCGGGTGGCAAAGTTGTCCGTGCAGTCCACGATGACATCTGCCTGCTGCACCAGTGAATCGAGTAGTGCAGCATCGGCCCGCTCGGTCACCGCGGTGACTCGCACATCGGGATTGATGTCTGCAATCGTTCGCTGGATGGAATTGGCCTTGAACTCGCCGACGCGACCCAGGGTGTGTGCGATTTGACGCTGCAAATTGGTGGCGTCCACCCGGTCGTGGTCAACTACCGTCAGATGGCCGACGCCGGCGCTGCCCAGGTACATCGCTACCGGGGAACCCAGTCCACCAGCCCCCACAATGAGGGCGTGCGAGGAAAGTAAGGTTTGCTGCCCTTCTATGCCGAGTTCGTCGAGAAGAATGTGTCGCGAGTACCGCAGCAGCTGCGAATCGTTCATGGGCTTTTAGGCCCCGACCCTGAGGACATCAGTTCTCTTTTTTCTCGTTTTTATTTTCGACGACTGCGGTTTTGCTGACGATCACTGGCCGACCCTTGAGCTTGTTGATGGCCTGCAGCAGCGGAAAGTCCTTGTCGCTGCCCAACTCTGGTGGACGGCGCTGCTCTGGCGTCTTCTTGGCGTCTTCCTCAAGTCTTTTCAGGGCTTCCTCACGTGCTTTTTCACGGTTGGCGTCTTTCACATCCGAGCCTTGACCGCTGCCCAGATGTTTCTCTAGATCCGCTTCACGGGTACGCAGCGCCGCAAAAGGGCTGCCTTCCATCGTTTCATCCACCATCACGTCCGGGACGATTCCTCTGGCCTGAATGGACTTGCCGCTTGGGGTGTAATAGCGCGCAGTGGTGAGCTTGATGCCCGTATCGGGCCCCAGCGGCCTGACGGTCTGCACCGAGCCCTTGCCGAAGGTCTGATTGCCCATAATGATGGCGCGTTTGTGGTCTTGCAGGGCGCCTGCAACAATTTCACTTGCCGAGGCCGAGCCCTCATTAACGAGTACCACCAGCGGAACGGTTTTCAGCGCGGCAGGCAGTCTTTTCAGGGGGTCGGCACCGTTGCGGCGCAGGTAAAACTCGGGTGCCGCCTTGTAAACAAATTTACTCTCGGCCAGCTGCCCGTTGGTCGAGACCACGGTTACGTTCTCGGGCAAAAACGCAGCCGAAACGGCCACCGCCGCGTCCAGCAGTCCGCCCGGATCGTTACGCAGGTCGAGAACCAGGCCGCGAAGATTGGGTTCCTGCTTGTAAATCTGCTCAATCTTGCTGGTGAAATCTTCAACCGTGCGTTCCTGGAACTGGCTCAGGCGAATCCAGGCATAGCCGGGCTCAATCACTTTGCTGCGCACTGACTGGGTACGGATTTCTTCGCGCACGATGGTCACCGGGAAGGTTCGGCTTTCGTCTTTCCGGAAAATGGTCAGTACGACCTTGCTTCGGGGTTCGCCGCGCATTTTCTTGACGGCGTCGTTGAGCGACAGACCCTTGACAGCGGTCTCGTCGATTCGGGTGATCAAGTCGTTGGGTTTGAGGCCAGCCCGATCGGCTGGAGAGCCTTCGATCGGAGAAACGACCTTGACCAGTCCGTCTTCCTGGGAAATTTCAATGCCCACCCCGACAAATCGGCCGCTGGTGCCTTCGCGAAATTCTTTGAAAGATTTTTTGTCGAAATAGGCAGAGTGCGGGTCGAGGCTAGCGACCATACCAGAGATGGCATCAGAGATCAGTTTTTTCTCGTCAACTGGCTCGACGTAGTCAGTCTTGACCATGCCAAATACGGCGGCCAGCTGTTGCAGTTCTTCCAGCGGCAAGGGCATCAAGGTCGCACGGGCCACGGCCTGAAGTTGAACAGTGGTGAGGGCTCCTGCCACGGCACCAATGGAAATCCATCCCGCAATTTTGAATTTCTGACGCATAAAAATACTTTCTTTGGACCTGATGAAAGAACCCAGACAAACGGCTCTTGAGCAATATACACCTAGGACAAAGACCCCGCCTGACAGTTCCGCAGTTGCAGCGGCCATCTCGGAGAAAAGTGAGAAAAGTCAGAAAAAGTGCGCAATAGCTGCGCGCGAAGTGCGGTGGCCCGCCAGGTTTACCCTGTGTTTACAGAATTCCCGCCGCAGCGGCTTCGGGGGTCTGAACCGTGGCGGCCTGATCGCCCAGGTAATAGCGCCGCAGCGGCTTGAGCTCGGCGTCGAGTTCGTACACCAGAGGAATGCCGTTCGGAATGTTTAGTCCAACGATATCCGCATCGGAAATGTTGTCCAGATATTTAACCAGTGCCCGTATCGAGTTTCCGTGCGCCGCCACCACAATGCGTTTACCGGCCTGGATGGCGGGGGCCATGGCCTCGTTCCAAAACGGCAGCACCCGGTCTACCGTGTCCTTGAGGCACTCTGTCAGGGGTATCTGGCTCGGAAGCAGTTTGGCGTAGCGTCGGTCGGCGCGCTCACTGCGTCCGTCGCTGGCATCCAGGGCAGGCGGCGGCGTGTCGTAGCTGCGGCGCCAGATCAGCACTTGTTCGTCGCCATATTTTTTTGCAGTCTCCAGTTTGTTCAAGCCTTGCAAACCGCCGTAATGCCGTTCGTTGAGGCGCCAGCTGTGTACCACCGGAAGCCAGGTGCGGTCCATTTCGTCAAGGGTGTGCCAGAGGGTGCGCGTCGCCCGCTTCAACACGCTGGTGTAGGCCACATCAAAGTCATAACCATCAGCCAGAAGCTGCTGGCCTGCACGTTTTGCCTGGGCAACGCCGGTTTCGGTCAGATCCACATCGGTCCAACCTGTGAACCGGTTTTCGAGATTCCAGAGGGATTCGCCGTGGCGTATCAGGACGAGTTTGTGTGGGAGTGAGGACATGGGCGATGCAATGAGACGGTGATGGATGGGGCTAAAAATCAGTGACGGATGAGCAGTTTCCAGCCTGCATTCTAAAATCAAGGGTTAGTCAAAAAATAGTCAAAGGCCTAAAGTGAAATTTCTGATCGATAACTGGATGTTGATATCCGTTGCGCTGACTTCTGGCGGCATGCTGGTCTGGCCGCTGATTGCCTCAGGCATGAACGCTGGGTCCTTGAGCGCTGCCGCTGCCGTCCAACTGATCAATCGCGAAAAAGCGGTGGTGATTGATGTGAACGAAGTCGATGCCTTTGCCGGCGGCCATGTGGGCGGTGCAAAAAATGTTCCGTTCAGCCAGTTCGAAGACAAATTGCCAGCTGCCGTGAAAAACAAGGCGCTTCCGGTCATTCTGGTTTGCACTGACGGCGGCCGCTCGGGTAGGGCGGTAGCAGTGGCCAAAAAACTCGGATATGAGCAGGCTCACGCCCTCGCAGGAGGGCTCAGAGCCTGGAAAGACGCCAACCTGCCGCTTGAAAAAGCCTGACTTCTGCTTGATTAACCGCTCATTCTTGTTCCCGGAAAACGCCATGCAAACCGTCAAGATTTACACCACCGGCAGCTGCCCCTACTGTATCCACGCCAAACAGCTTCTCCGGGCGCGTGGCGTCACTGAGCTCAATGAAATCCGCGTCGATCTTTTGCCGGCCGAGCGACAGGCCATGATGGCCATCACCGGCCGCCGTACCGTGCCTCAAATTTTTATTGGTCAGACCCACATTGGTGGCTGCGATGACCTGGTAGAGCTGGACGGCAAAGGGGGGTTGACGCCCCTCCTGGCCAGCGCCTAGAGGCCGCGCCTGAGCCTTTTGCTGGGCGATGCCGGAAACCTGAGTATGGCCAGCTTGGACGGAGATAATGCAGCCTGGCCTGCTGGCAAGCCGCTTTTTTCTTTTAGCTTGGCATTTCCAATTCCTTTTTGTTCTTCCTCTTGTTCGTCTTTTTGTTACGTGAAAGTAAACCATGGCTGAAGCCAACCTTGACCCTGTTTTCCAGATCCAGCGCGTTTACCTCAAGGATGTATCGCTTGAACAACCCAACTCTCCCGCGATTTTGTTGAACCAGGAGCAACCGGGTGTCGACATTCAACTGGGCGTTGAAGCCGCTCCAGTGGCAGACGGCCTGTTTGAAGTGACCGTCACGGCTACCGTTCACGCCAAGATTGGCGAGCAAACGATGTTTCTGGTGGAAGCCAAGCAAGCCGGTATTTTTGAGCTCCGCAACATGCCGCAGGAGCAACTCGGCGCAGTGCTGGGCATTGCCTGCCCGCAAATCGTTTACCCCTATTTGCGCGGTAACGTTTCGGATGTGATCCAGCGTGGTGGATTTCCGCCTGTGCACCTGGCAGAAATCAACTTTCAAGCCATGTACGAGCAGCAGCAGGCCCAAGCTGCGGCGGCCAACCCGGCTCCGCCACAGATCATTGTCTGAAGCCACCTGACTGACTGCCCAGGCAACTCGCCGTCATCGCCCGCTCATGAAAATCATTGTTCTTGGCGCTGGTGCCTGGGGTACGGCGATAGCCATCAGTGCAGCACGTCGCGCGCCGGTCAATCAGGTCACGTTGTGGGCCCGAGACGCTGAGCTGGTCAAAGCCCTGCAAACCCGACGCGTCAACGATCGCTACCTGCCGGATATCGCTTTGCCCGAGGCATTGCAGATCGTCGGCAGCGATCTGGGCGGCGGGGCACTGGCTGCTGTCGCGGGCGAACACGACCTCATCATCATTGCCACACCGGTATCGGCCGCTCGGTCCCTGTTGCAAAGCCTTGCCACCGTGCGCGTGCCGGTGGTCTGGCTAAGCAAGGGCTTCGAGGCAGCACAGCCGGCGACCGCTGCAACTTTGGAGCCGCACGGGCTGCTAGTCCATGAAATACTTGGACAGATAGCTATCAATTTAAGAGCAGGAGTGCTGAGCGGTCCCAGTTTTGCGCAAGAGGTGGCTCGCGGCCAGCCCACTGCCCTGGTCGCTGCCAGCGACGATCCTGACGTGCGGGAAGCGCTGGTGGCGGCTTTGCATAGCCCAACACTTCGGGTGTACGCCAGTGACGACATGGTCGGCGTCGAAGTAGGTGGTGCCGTGAAAAACGTTTTGGCCATAGCCGCTGGCCTGTGTGATGGCCTTCAATTGGGCCTGAACGCCCGTGCCGCCTTGATCACCCGGGGGCTGGCTGAAATCACGCGCCTGGGCATCGCTCTCGGCGCGCGGCCTGAAACCTTCACCGGCTTGTCGGGCTTGGGGGATTTGGTGTTGACCGCCACCGGCGACCTGAGCCGCAATCGCAAGGTGGGCCTCGCTCTGGCGCAGGGTAAAACCTTGCAGCAGGCCGTGACCTCGCTCGGGCACGTCGCGGAGGGCGTCTACTGCGCCCGCACCGTGGTTCAGCGTGCTGCCGGCCTCGGCGTTGACATGCCAATCTCCCGGGGCGTGGTGGCCTTGCTCAATGGCGAGGTCTCGCCGCGAGAAGCCGTTGCGGCCCTGATGGAACGCGGGCCAACCGCCGAGTTGAGCTAGGGCTGCCCGATCTGGGAAACCGCGGGAAGTGGAGGGCAGGTACCTGGCTGGCTGGACGATGTCAGTGCGCACTAGCGTGCTTAACCGTTGTCAATCTTGAATGCCGGGAATCGGTGATTTCTTCCCGTATCAGTTGTTAGCATTCGTTAGTTCCAACGGACCATTGCGATTGTTTTTCCCTTGGCAATACTGGAGCCAGAAGCACCCACAGCAGCAAGTACTCCGCCTTGATGCCCGATCCGGTGCCGGCCCAGGAGTCTTTTCATGCTGCCAAGCACAGCTTTATCGCCTCATCAAATCAGTTTCTTTCATGAAAACGGCTACCTGAGTCTGCCGCAAATCACGACAGCGGAAGAAGTCAACTGGATTCGCGATATCTACGATCATTTCTTCGAACGGCGCGTGGGCTGGGAAAACGGCGACTTTTTTGATTTTTCAGGCACCGATCAGGCTGATAGCGCACTGACTTTGCCGCAAATGCTGGATCTGTCGCGCTATGAACCCGCGCTCAAGCAGACGCTGTTTCGAACCCATGCCCTCACCATTGCCAGGCAGTTGCTCGGACCAAGCGCCGAACTGGTTTTTGAACACGCCATTCTCAAGCCCGCACGGTCAGGCGGAGAGACACCCTGGCATCAGGATGAAGCTTTTTTCCCGAAGTACACCAACTACCAGTCACTGACCATCTGGATGCCGCTGCAGGCAGTGAATCTCACCAATGGTTGCCTCGACTTCATACCGGGAAGCCATCGCGGTCCCCTGCTACCGCATCACCGGCTTAATCATGATCCACGGATACACGGACTGGAGGCAGAAGGCGTTGATGCGAGCCAACGGGTCACCTGCCCGGTGCCCGCCGGTGGTGCCACCATCCACCACCAACGGACGCTGCACCATGCTGATCCCAACCGATCCGATGAACCCCGCCGGGCTTATGCCCTGGGTTTTGGTGTGCGTTCGCGAGCCACGACACTGCGAACAGAGTTTCACTGGAACCAGTCCAGGGCCACAGCGCGGGACCAGCGGGCGGCGGCGGCACAGGGAGCGTTGCAACGCTATGTGAATCTGCTGAAGACTCACATCAAAGCGGTACTGCGTTAAACCGCCTGGTACGCAGATGGGACGGGCGCAGCTGCAGCTGCAGCTTGAGGCGCATGGCGTCCGGCTTGGCGCTCAAATTTCGAGGTTGTCGATCAGCCGGGTGCTGCCCAGTTTTGCAGCGCCCAGAACCACCAGCGGCTCGGCGCTCAAGCTGATCTGGGGGGGTAGCAGGTCCGACCGGCAGCGCACGGTCAGGTAGTCAGGTTTCCATCCGCGGCGGGCCAATGTCTGCATGGCGCGGGTCTCGAGGGCTGGAAGTTCTGCCAGGTTGGCGGAAAGGGCAGCCTCTCCCAAGGCCTTGAGGGCTTTGGAAAGTTGCACCGCCTCCACCCGCTCGGCTGGACTCAAGTAGCCATTGCGTGACGACAGGGCCAGGCCGTCCGCATCACGCTGGGTTTCTCCAGCCAGGATGTCGATAGGCAGGGCAAATTGTCGAACCAGGCGACGCACCACCATAACCTGCTGGTAGTCTTTTTTCCCGAAAGCCGCCACACCACCCGGCATACCGGCATACACGCAAGAAAACAGCTTGAGCACCACCGTGCTGACACCAATAAAAAACCCCGGCCGGAAATGACCTTCCAGAATGTCGCTCAGGTCTGTGGCGGGGCTGACCTTGTAGCTTTGAGGTTCGGGGTACAGCTCTTTTTCGCGCGGGGCAAACAACACATTGCATCCGGCGGCCTCAAGCCGTTGGGCGTCCGCATCAAGCGTGCGGGGGTAGCTGTCAAAATCTTCATGCGGTGCAAACTGCAGGCGATTGACAAAGATGCTGGATACCGTGACATCACCCAATGGTTTGACCTGTCTGACCAGTGCGATGTGCCCGTCATGCAGGTTGCCCATGGTCGGAACGAAGGCCGGCCGTTTGAAGCCGCTGAGACGTTCGCGCAATTCGGCGATGGTGTGGACGATATGCATGCGCTGGCCCCCAAAATGCTTGTTTTTTTTAATACTGCCGCTGGCTTACCAAGCGTGCACGGCGTTGTCCGGAAAGCTGGCGTTTTTGACCGCTTGCACATAGGCCTGCATGGCGCCTCGTACGCTGAGGCCATCGGCCATGAAATCGCGGACAAACTTGGGCATTTTCCCTAGGTTCATGCCCAGCATATCGTGCAGCACCAGCACTTGTCCGGCGGTGCCGTTGCCAGCGCCGATTCCAATCGTGGGGCAATGGGTCAGCGTTTGGGTCAGCGCGGTCGCCAGAGCTGCAGGCACCATCTCGAGCACCAGCATGGCAGCGCCGGCGTCTTGCAAGGCATGCGCTTCGCTTTTGAGTTTTGCTGCTGCATCATCGGTTTTGCCCTGCACGCGGTAACCGCCCAGTGCATGAACCGATTGCGGCGTGAGGCCCAGGTGGGCGCAGACCGGAATGCCCCGCTCAACCAAAAAACCTACCGTCTCGGTGGTCCAGCCGCCGCCCTCTAGTTTGACCATGTGCGCGCCAGCCTGCATCAGCACCGCGGCGCTGCGCAAGGCCTGCTCTTTGGACTCGTGGTAGCTGCCAAACGGCAAGTCGGCAATCAGCCACGCCACGCCGTGCGAGCGACGCAGGCCGTTGGCCACGCACTCGGTGTGGTGACGCATGGTTTCCAGCGTCACACCAACGGTGCTGGTCAAACCCTGGCACACCATGCCCAGAGAGTCGCCGACCAGAATGCATTCAACCCCCGCTGCGTCCGCGACGGCGGCGAAGGTGGCGTCGTAAGCGGTGAGCATGGTGATCTTGTCACCCTGGGCGTGCATTTCGCGCAGCCGAGGCAGGCTGATGGGCTTACGCGCAGACGCCGTAGAGGTAGGAGGCAGGCTGCCATAGGGGCTGGCGGCCCCGGCGGTGGCTGTCTTGACGTTTGCTGGTGTCATCGTACGGGTCCCCAATTGAGCGAAAGTCTAACCAGATCGAGCCCTGCGATCAGCGTGCATTCGGCGCCGAGCGCTGCATGCCCAGGCGCGCTAGCAGAACGGTATCGTCCTGGGTGTCGGGGTTGCCGGTGGTCAACAGTTTTTCACCATAAAAGATCGAGTTGGCACCGGCCAGAAAACACAGCGCCTGAACCCCATCGCCCATCTGTTGGCGGCCTGCCGAAAGGCGCACCCGGGCGGTTGGCATGGTGATGCGGGCCACGGCAATCGTCCGTACAAACTCAAATGGGTCAAGATCGGCCTGATTCGCCAGGGGCGTGCCTTCAACTTTCACCAGATTGTTGATGGGCACCGACTCGGGGTAAGGCGAGAGGTTGGCGAGCTCGGCCACCAGGCCAGCGCGCTGGCGACGGGTTTCGCCCATGCCGACAATTCCGCCACAACAGACCTTGACCCCCGCGCTGCGAACCCGGGCCAGGGTGTCCAGCCGATCCTGGTAGTCACGCGTGGTGATGATGTCGCCGTAAAAATCGGGCGCGCTGTCGAGGTTGTGGTTGTAGTAGTCGAGTCCCGCGCTTTGAAGCGTTTGGGCGTGGCCATCCTCCAGCATGCCCAATGTGGCGCAGGTCTCCAAGCCGAGAGCCTTGACGGTACGCACCAGTTCGGCAACTTTTTCAATGTCGCGGTCTTTCGGCGAGCGCCAGGCGGCACCCATGCAAAAACGGGTGGCGCCGGCGTCTTTGGCGCGCTGCGCAGCCTGCAGCACCTCGGCGGGCTCCATCAGCTTACTGGCTTCCACGCCGGTGTCATAGCGGGCCGCCTGTGGGCAGTAGCCGCAGTCTTCTGCGCAGCCACCGGTTTTCACGGACAGCAGGGTTGCAAATTCCACCTGCGTCGGATCGAAGTTTTCCCGGTGCACAGTCTGTGCACGGTGCATCAGTTCAGGAAAGGGCAGGTTGAAGAGCGCCTCAATCTCGTCCACGCTCCAGCGGCCCACAGCTTGGAGAGGTGCGGCTGGGCGGGGTGGGTAAAAGGCGACGGTTTGAGGCATGACAGCAGACATGGGATGAAGATTCCTGTGGCGAGGATGTGCGAGGCCATCTAGGCAAGAGTGAGGGCAGTTTATTCGATGCGGCTGGCTGATCGCCAGGATTCAGTGGCTCAGTACAGTCAGCGCCTGGACCAGACGATCAATATCAGCCGGGGTATGCAGGGCCGACAGAGCAATACGCAAGCGGGCCGTACCTTCCGGCACTGTGGGCGGCCGAATAGCGGGCACCCACAGGCCGCGCTCATGCAGTCCCTGCATGACGCGCATCGCTTCATCGTTGGAGCCAATCAGCAGCGGCTGAATGGCCGTAGGCGAGTCACCGAGTCGCCAGGCCCTGCCTTGTAACGCCCTGGCCAGGCCGCTGCGCAACTGGATGAGGAGGCCTTGCAGATGGGCACGCCGCCAATCTTCGCTTTCAATCAATTGCAAGCTGGTCTGGAGCGCGCTAGCCAGCATGGCGGGTGCCGCAGTGGCAAAAATATAGCTGCGGGTTTTTTGCAGCAGCCATTCGATCAGTACCTCGCTGCCTGATACAAATGCGCCGGCCACGCCTGCTGCCTTGCCCAGGGTGGCCATGTAAAGCACGCGGGATGAGGCCTGATCACCTGTCAGTCCGAAGTGCGCCAGACAGCCGCGCCCCTGGGGCCCGAGCACGCCAAAACCGTGCGCATCGTCAAGCAGCAGCAACGCGTCGTGGCGCTCGCACAGGCCAAGCAGTGCCGGCACGTTGGCGATATCGCCTTCCATACTGAACACGGCATCGCTGAGGACGAGCTTGCGGCGCG
>JANOLL010000175.1:0-4363 GCA_031419775.1 Polaromonas sp.
GCAGAAAAAACCCGTGAGGCCATGCTGGTCTGCGAGGCGGCGGGCTATGACATGGTGATTGTCGAGACTGTCGGCGTGGGCCAAAGCGAGACCGCAGTGGCCAACATGACAGACATGTTTGTGCTGATGCAATTGCCCAACGCGGGCGACGACCTGCAGGCGATCAAGAAAGGCGTGATGGAACTGGCTGATCTGGTGGTCATCAACAAGGCCGATATCGACGCCGATGCCGCACGGCGGGCCGAGGCGCAGATCTCCTCAGCCATGCGGCTGTTTGGGCTGGTCAACAACGCCATGGGTAACCACAAAGGTGAGGGCCAGGCGGATAGTTATGACAAGCTGTGGCGTCCGCAGGTGATTCAGCTCAGTGCTCTGCACAGCAAGGGTGTGAACGAATTCTGGACTGCGGTGACGGAGTTTCAGACCCTGCAGCGCGCCAGCGGAAGGCTTGCTGCGCGGCGCCAGCAGCAGGCGCTGTCATGGATGTGGGAGCGTATCGATGCTGGTCTGAAACTTGCGTTCAGGCAAAACCCGGACGTCAGTGCGATGCTGGGAACGCTGACCTCGCAAGTGGCCTGCGGAAAACTGCCTGCTTCGACTGCAGCACGAAATCTGCTGGCAGCCCAGTCAAAACAAACCAGTATTGCTATTAAATAAGTAGCACACAGTACAAAACGAAAGTATCCACCATGCAGGCAATTCTTGAACAGCTGGAAAAAAAGCGCGCTGCAGCGCGTCTCGGCGGTGGCCAGAAACGCATAGACGCGCAGCACGGAAAAGGCAAACTCACCGCACGGGAGCGGCTGGAGCTGCTGCTTGACGAAGGTACGTTTGAAGAGTGGGACATGTTTGTCGAACACCGCTGCACCGACTTTGGCATGCAGGATCTGCGTGTGCCAGGCGACGGCGTGGTCACCGGCTACGGCATGATCAATGGGCGCCTGGTATTTGTCTTTAGCCAGGACTTCACCGTATTCGGTGGCGCGCTGTCAGAAGCCCATGCGGAAAAAATCTGCAAGGTGATGGACCAGGCCATGAAGGTCGGCGCGCCCGTGATTGGCCTGAATGACTCGGGCGGGGCGCGCATCCAGGAAGGCGTGGCGTCGCTGGGCGGCTATGCCGATGTGTTCCAGCGCAACGTGATGGCGAGCGGCGTGATCCCGCAGATCAGCATGATCATGGGGCCGTGCGCTGGGGGCGCGGTGTACAGCCCGGCCATGACAGACTTTATCTTCATGGTCAAAGACTCGTCCTATATGTTTGTCACCGGTCCGGAGGTGGTCAAAACCGTGACACATGAAAGCGTGACGGCTGAAGAATTGGGCGGCGCCATCACCCACACCACCCAAAGCGGCGTCGCCGACCTGGCATTTGACAACGATGTTGAAGCCCTGCTCATGTTGCGCCGCCTGTACAACTACCTGCCACTCAACAACCGCGAAAAGCCCCCAGTGCGAATGTCTGGCCACAACGCCGATCCGGCCACACGCATGGACCTGAGCCTGGATACGCTGGTGCCTGAAAACCCGAACAAGCCTTACGACATGAAGGAACTCATCGTCAAAACCGTGGACGACGGAGACTTCTTTGAAATCCAGCCCGAGTATGCGAGAAACATCATCATTGGTTTTGCCCGTATGGAAGGTCAGACCGTCGGCATCGTCGCCAACCAGCCGCTGGTGCTGGCCGGTTGCCTGGATATCAAGAGCAGCATCAAGGCGGCGCGTTTCGTGCGTTTTTGCGATGCCTTCAATATTCCCGTCATCACCTTTGTCGATGTGCCCGGCTTCATGCCCGGCACCAGCCAGGAGTACGGTGGCATCATCAAACACGGCGCCAAATTGCTCTACGCCTACGCCGAATGCACGGTGCCGAAAATTACCGTCATCACGCGCAAGGCCTACGGCGGCGCCTACGACGTGATGAGCTCCAAGCATTTGCGCGGCGACGTCAACTTTGCCTGGCCCAATGCCGAGATTGCCGTGATGGGCGCCAAGGGCGCAGTCGAGATCATCTTTCGCGAGGACAAGGGCGACCCGGCGAAATTAGCGGCGAAGGAAGCAGAGTACAAGGCACGCTTTGCCAACCCCTTCGTCGCCGGTGCGCGTGGCTTCATCGACGACGTGATCCTGCCGCATGAGACGCGCAAGCGGATTTGCCGCTCACTTGTCATGCTGCGCGATAAAAAACTTGAGAACCCGTGGAGAAAACACGGAAATATTCCGTTGTGAACACTCAGAAATACGCACCATGTTCTCCAAAATTCTCATAGCCAACCGCGGCGAAATCGCCTGCCGCGTCATCCTCACCGCCCGCAAGATGGGTATCCAGACCGTGGCGGTTTATTCCGATGCCGACAAGGATGCGCGTCATGTCGAGCTGGCTGACGAAGCCGTCAACATTGGCCTGGCGCCCAGCCGCGACAGCTATCTGCAGGCTGAAAAAATCATTGCGGCCTGCAAGCAGACCGGCGCGCAGGCGGTGCATCCGGGCTATGGTTTTTTGAGCGAAAACGCGGCGTTTGCCAAGCGGGTCGAAGAAGAAGGCATCGTTTTCATCGGCCCCAAGCATTACTCCATTGCGGCGATGGGCGACAAAATTGAGTCCAAAAAGCTCGCTGGCGCTGCGGGTGTCAACTGCATTCCCGGCGTCAATGATGCGATTGAAACGCCCGATAAGGCCGTTGAGATTGCCAGGGGCATCGGCTACCCGGTGATGATCAAGGCCAGCGCGGGCGGTGGCGGCAAAGGCTTGCGGGTGGCCTTCAATGACAAGGAAGCCTTTGAAGGCTTTACAAGTTGCCGTAATGAAGCGAAGAGCAGCTTTGGCGATGACCGCGTGTTCATCGAAAAGTTTGTCGAGGAGCCGCGCCACATTGAGATTCAGCTGATCGGCGACAGCCACGGCAATGTGGTTTATCTGAACGAACGCGAATGCTCGATCCAGCGCCGGCACCAGAAGGTGATTGAAGAAGCGCCATCGCCTTTTATCAGCGACGTCACCCGCAGAGCGATGGGGGAGCAGGCGGTGCAGTTGGCCAAAGCGGTGAAGTACCAGAGCGCAGGCACAGTAGAGTTTGTGGTTGGTAAGGACCAGAGTTTTTATTTTCTGGAAATGAACACCCGCCTGCAGGTCGAGCACCCGGTCACCGAGTGCATCACTGGACTGGACCTGGTCGAACTCATGATTCGCGTGGCCGCTGGTGAAAAGTTGCCGCTCGAACAGAAAGATGTACAGCGCAAGGGCTGGGCGATGGAATGTCGCATCAACGCGGAAGACCCTTTTCGTAACTTTTTGCCGTCTACCGGGCGTCTGGTACGTTTTCAGCCGCCCAAAGAAACCATGTTTGCGTCGGATGTCTCGCACTGGTATGGCGTGCGGGTCGATACCGGGGTGCAGGACGGCGGCGAGATTCCGGTTTTCTATGACTCGATGATTGCCAAGCTCATCGTGCATGGCAAGGACAGGCTGGATGCGATTGGCAAAATGCGCGAGGCGCTGAACCATTTTGTGATTCGGGGTGTCAGCAGCAACATCCCGTTTCAGGCGGCTTTGCTGGCGCACCCCAAGTTTGTTGCTGGTGACTTCAATACCGGCTTTATCGCCGAGCACTTCGGCAAAGGTTTTAAGGCAGAGGACGTGCCGCACGCCGACCCGGACTTTCTGGTGGCACTGGCGGCTTATGTCAACCGCCGCCTGCTGGGCCGTGCGGCGGGGATCAGCGGGCAAATGCCTGGCCATCGCGTGACCATTGGCGAAGAGTTTGTGGTCGTCAAATTGGGGGCGGACGGTCAAAACACCTCGCAACCCGCTCTGGTGGCTGATTTTCAAGCCGAATCGGGATCCAGCCGAATAAATACGGGCGCTAATAGCTATGAAATATGTAGCAAATGGCATCTCGGCGGGAACCGTATCAGTGGCACCGTCAACGGAAAGCCGTTTGCTGCGCAGGTAGAGCGCGGTGTAGGCCGCAATCCGCTGGCGATTCGCATCGCGCACAATGGCTCGCGGCTAGATGCGCTGGTGCTGTCCCCGCGTGCTGCGGCCTTGCATGCGCTGATGCCCTTCAAGGCCCCGCCTGACATGAGCCGTTATGTGTTGTCGCCCATGCCGGGTTTATTGGTCGACGTGGCGGTGCAGGTAGGGCAGAAAGTGCAGGCGGGTGAACGCGTGGCGGTGATCGAAGCCATGAAGATGGAAAATGTACTTTTTGCGGTGGTAGACGGCGTGGTGGGTAAAGTGCTTGCCGGCAAGGGCGAGTCGCTGACGGTCGATCAGCCTATTGTTGAATTCATCTAAACAGGAGACACATCATGAATACGCAGGAATTTCACGACGAACTCAAAGCCAACCAGTACGATCC
>JANOLL010000176.1:0-2363 GCA_031419775.1 Polaromonas sp.
GAGGCTGTCCAATAGGGGCGCAACGATGGGTACCGTAGGCGACAGCACCGCATCAAAACCGCTCAGGCGTGCTTGCATCCGGTTGATCCAGTCACGGCGTGCGGCCAGCAGGTCGATGTACTCGAAAGCGGTCATGCTGGCCCCGCGCAGGATTCGCAGTGCCACTCTGGGGTCGTAGTCTGCCTGGTGCTGGGCCAGCAGGTGCCGGTGCCAGGCATAGCTCTCCGCGGACGACAAACCGCCGCTGGCGTTGATGGCCGGGAGTTCATCGAGTTCGGTCAGGGCGATCTCTTCAATCTGCGCGCCGGCTTGCCTGAGGATTCGCAAACTGCGATCGAATTCCTGGCTTACCGTAGTGTCCAGCCCATCCTGCATGCCGGTACGTGCCACGGCCAGACGGCAGGACGAGAGCGGCCGGCCAGCCAGCCGCACCCGGCGCGCCGCTAGCACTTCATGCACGGTGACGGCGTCTTGAACCGAGCGGGTCAGGGCGCAAACTGTGTCCAGGCTGGTCGACAGCGGCAGCACGCCGGTGGTGGGCACCAGCCGCGCGCTACTTTTAAAGCCGACGACGCCGCACAAGGCGGCCGGTATGCGGATCGAGCCGCCTGTGTCCGACCCCAGGCCCACCAGCGCCGCTCCGGTGGCCACGGACACCGCAGCACCTGATGACGAACCACCAGGAATCCGAGCCGGCTGCTTGGCATGACCTGCAGGTCCGGCAGGATTGTCGGGTGTGCCGTAGTGTGGATTGATGCCCACCCCCGAGAAAGCAAACTCCACCATATTGGTGCGGCCCGCCAGCACGGCACCGGCTGCTCTGAGGCGCGCCACGGCTGGGCAATTCTCCCGGGCAGCTGGCGCGTGGGCCAGGATGGTGGAGCCGGCCGCGGTGGTCTGACCGGCTACGTCAAACAAGTCCTTGATGGACAGCGGAATCCCAGCCAGTGCCAGAGTCAGGTCCAGGCCCTGTGGCACGGGTGCGTTGCCAACCGATGGGGCATAGCCCGGCATATAAACATGTCGGCAAACCTCACTTTGGGCAATGGCTGTAGCTTGGCCGAGCACGTCGGCCGGGCTGGTCTGACCAGTTCTCAGGGCCGCCAAGGTGCTGCGGATGCCGTGATCAAGTTGATTCAGGGAGGTGGGGAACATGGGTGGTGGTGTTATACTCAGAAGGCTTTGCGGGACCATCCTGGTTGCTTGCAAAGCAAATCGCAAATCAGCCCATCAAGGTGTCGCCCGAAAACTGACCCCAAGGTTTTTTTCGGTCGATAAGCGCTGATTTTAGACACAACCTTTTGGAGTTTTTTATGTCGACAAGCATGCGTGAAATGCTGGAAGCTGGCGTCCATTTTGGTCACCAAACCCGCTTCTGGGATCCGAAGATGGCCCCATATATTTTTGGCCATCGCAACCGTATTCACATCATCAACCTGGAAAAATCGCTGCCGATGTACCAGGACGCGATGAAGTTCGCGAAGCAGTTGTCTGCCAACCGCGGCACCATCCTCATGGTCGGCACCAAGCGTCAGGCTCGCGAGATCGTCGCCATGGAAGCCAAGCGCGCTGGCGTTCCCTATGTTGACCAGCGTTGGCTGGGCGGCATGTTGACCAACTTTAAGACGGTCAAGACCTCCATCAAGCGTTTGAAGGAAATGAAGGCTCAGCAGGAAGCTGGCCTGGACACCATCAGCAAAAAAGAGCAGCTGACGTTCAAGCGCGAAATCGAAAAGCTGGAAAAAGACATCGGCGGGATTCAGGACATGGCTGCATTGCCAGATGCCATCTTTGTGATTGACGTGGGTTTCCACAAGATTGCGGTGCTCGAGGCCAAAAAGCTGGGCATTCCGCTGATTGGCGTGGTTGACTCCAACCATTCCCCTATCGGTATCGACTACGTGATTCCTGGGAATGACGATTCGTCCAAGGCTGTGGCCCTGTACGCACGAGGCATTGCCGACGCCATCATTGAAGGCCGCGCGAACGCGGTCAACGATGTCGTCAAGATGGTGCAGCCTGAGAGCTCGGATGAATTTGTGGAAGTGGAAAACGCAGGGGCCTAATCCTCGCTGGATCCCTGGCAGATGCCAGACGCGAAAAAGGGGCTCGCGTAGCCCCTTTTTCACAGGGTAGCAACCCCCTTATTGAGAAAACCTGACAACATTGGTAAGGGCACCTTGCCTGCGCTGGTCGCGATGACAAACGGAGAACTGAAAATGGCAATTACTGCAAGCATGGTCGCTGAACTGCGAGCCAAGACTGACGCCCCCATGATGGAGTGCAAAAAAGCACTGACCGAGGCCGATGGCAACTTTGAAAAAGCTGAAGAAATTTTGCGTGTCAAGTTGGGCAACAAGGCC
>JANOLL010000177.1:0-8584 GCA_031419775.1 Polaromonas sp.
GTGGGTGCCGGTACGCCCGGGCATCTCGCTGCCGTGGCCTTGGGGCTGGGCGCGAAAATTGAAATGGTGCATGTGCCGTACAAGGGTGTGGGCCCCTTGATGGCCGACCTGATGGCTTCGCGCGTCGAGATGTTTTTTAGCAGCGCCTCAGCGGCTGTCCCGCAAATCAAGGGCGGGCGTCTGAAGGCTCTGGCGGTCACGACCACCCAGAGAATGGCATCTTTGCCGCAGGTTCCCACGGTCGCCGAAGTGGCAATGCCCGGTTTCAGTTACACCCTCTGGGGTGGCCTTTTTGCGCCGGCCGATACGCCTGTAGCCATAATTCAGAGTCTGAATCGCGAGGTCAACAGCATTTTGGCTACCCCGGAGATTCGCGGCCGGTTTGAAGCGGACAACCTATCGGTGCCCAAAAACTCGCCCGCCGAGTTCGCGCAATATGTGCGTGCAGAAGCCAACAAGTTTGAAAAACTCGTCAAAGACGCCAACCTCAAAATTGAGCCCTGAGGAGGGCCCGGAAGGCTTACAGGCCGCTGGGCCTGGCGGTTACAGTACCTCGCTGGCGAAGTCGGCCAGCCTGGAGCGTTCCCCGCGGGCCAGCGTGATGTGTCCGCCGTGCGGCCAGCCTTTGAAGCGATCCACGGCATAAGTCATGCCCGATGAGCCCTCTGTGAGGTAAGGCGTATCAATTTGCGCCAGATTGCCCATGCAGATGATTTTCGTTCCAGGACCAGCACGGGTTATCAGCGTTTTCATCTGCTTCGGAGTCAGGTTCTGCGCTTCGTCAATGATGACGTATTTGTTCAAAAACGTTCTGCCGCGCATGAAGTTCATACTTTTGACTTTGATGCGCGAGCGGATCAGCTCGTTGGTTGCGGCGCGACCCCATTCGCCAGAGCCATTTTCTGTCTTGCCCAGCACTTCCAGGTTGTCATCGAGCGCTCCCATCCACGGACCCATTTTTTCTTCTTCGGTGCCCGGCAAGAAGCCGATGTCTTCACCGACTGAGACGGTGGCGCGGGTCATGATAATTTCGGTGTAGCGGCGGTCATCCAAGACCTGCGTCAGGCCACTGGCCAGGGCCATCAGGGTCTTGCCGGTGCCCGCTGTACCCGCCAGGGTCACAAAGTCTACTTCCGGGTCCATCAGAAGATTCATTGCAAAATTTTGCTCGCGGTTGCGCGTGGTCACGCCCCATACGGCGTTCTTCAGATGGTTGTAGTCCTTAAGGGTCTTCAATACCGCTGTTTTGGCACGTATTTCGGTGACACGGGCATACAGGGGCGGCTCGCCGGGAGATTCAAAAAACACGAACTGGTTGATCAACAGGCTGGCCACAATCGGGCCAGTGATGCGGTAGAAGGTGTGGCTCCCCTGCTGCCAGCTCTCGATGGTTTTGCTTTGACGCGTCCAGAAGTCGGTCGGCAGGGCGAGCACGCCGGAGTACAGCAGGTCACCGTCCTCCAGTGTCTTGTCGCTCTGGTAATCATCCGTGGCCAGCCCGAGCGCCCTGGCCTTGACACGCATGTTGATATCTTTGGAAACCAGCACCACCTCGCGGGGCGCAAAATCCTTGCGTAGCGCTTCAACCACGCCAAGGATCTGGTTGTCGGCCTTGCCTTGCGGAAGGCTGATGGGCAGTGTGTAGTCGAGTGGCTTGGTCTGAAAGAACAGGCTGCCACCTGCCTCGCGGTGACCAGTGGTGTCCAGCTTCAAGCCGTGGGTGATGTCCGCATCTTTTGCCCCTGCCAGCGCGTCCAACGTGCGGCTGGTCTGACGCGCGTTTCGGGCCACCTCGGTCATGCCTTTTTTGTGCCCGTCGAGCTCTTCCAGCACGATCATGGGCAAGAAAATGTCGTGCTCTTCAAAGCGGAACAGACACATCGGGTCGTGCATCAGGACATTGGTGTCCAGCACGAACAATTTGGCTGGACCAATATGCTTGGTCTTCTTGGGTTTGAGTGCAGGCTGGGCCGATGGTACAGCTGGTTCACTATCTTTTTTATAGCTGCCACTGACCGTTTTGACAGGGCTAGCGGGCTGTTTTGCCTTCAAAAGAGGCATCTGGTCGCTACCGCCTGGGGCATTTCCATCAAACAGGTCCAGCACCGGCGGTCTCTGTGAAACGTCAGCCACTTCTGATTTTCTGGCAACCTTTGCGGGTGAACGGGCAGGCGCATCCAATGCGTCGGGCGAGAGCAGGGCAGCACGTTTTGTGGGGGCGGGGGGCAAAGGCATAGTTTGAAAAACTTTTTAAAGGAGGTTCCAGAAGCAAAAAAGCCACCTTGGGGCCAAGGCGGCTTATTCTTTGAATGCAGTCACAAAACTCAATCGCATAGCTTCATTATGCACAAGCCGGGTGCGCAACCGATCTGCGATTTCGGGCGAGAGTCAATTGGCAAGAAACGGCTCTCAAGCAGCCTTTTTCAGTGCCTTGACAGCTTTTAAAACGTCATCGACGTGGCCGGGGACTTTGAGGCCGCGCCATTCTTCTTTCAGCGTGCCATCTGCGCCGACCAGAAAGGTGCTGCGCTCAATGCCCTTGACCTTCTTGCCGTACATGATCTTGTTTTTGACCACGCCAAACATATGGCACATTTTTTCTTCGGTGTCGGCAATCAGTTCAAATGGCAGTTCCAGTTTGGACTTGAACTCGTCATGGGACTTCATGTTGTCACGCGACACGCCAAAAACCGTTGCACCGGCTTTCACGAAATCTTTGTAACGGTCCCTGAACTGCATTGCTTCGGTGGTGCAACCAGGGGTATTGTCTTTAGGGTAAAAATACAGAACGACAACTTTGCCCATGTGGGACTGATTGGAGACCTTGACGCCGCTCGTGGCGTTCGCTTCAAATTCGGGAAGGAGTTTATTGACGACGACTGCCATACTGATTAGACCCTGACGAAAATGGTTGTAACTAGCCGCGACGCATGGCAAATCTCGACGGCAGACCCGGTCAGTCCGCGTGGTGCTACCAAATGCAACCGCGTATTTTACCCTGAAAGATCTTTGCCAATTGGCGTGTCTTCAATCAGCAAGGCAGCAATCACCCGCCGCCCTTCACCGGCCAGAATGTTGTAGGTCCGGCATGCGGCCAGCGTGTCCATGGTTTCCACACCGATGCGCTGGCTCATCAAGCTGCGTAGTAATTGCGGTGGGGCGAAACGCAAGCGAGCGCCGCTGCCAAAAATCACCAATTCGGGCTGACTGACCGCGAGCATGGCGAAGTGGGCTTCAGTCAGCAGCTCAAAGCGCGGGCAGTTCCATAGCACTTTCTCACCGCGCGAGCCAATGATGATGCTGTGCTCGATTTTTTCGGCGACGCCGTTATGGCCCAGACCGACCCAACCCGGGCCGTAGCCAAGGATGGACTGGACATCAAGACGGTCAGGTTGAAGTTTCATGTGGCACCCGGAAGGGATCCGCTAGGCTGTGGCTGGCAACGCAGCAGGTCAAAATTGCGTTTTATGTGGTCAAATTATAGATTCCGCCTGAATTTTCACTGCATCGCTGCCGGCAGGCGTGTCCAACGCGTTCGCATCACCACACCATGAAACAGATCAACAAGTCCATCAAGTTGGCCAACGTCTGCTACGACATCCGCGGACCCATCATGGACCGCGCCAGGCAGATGGAGGAAGAAGGCCACAAGGTCATTAAACTCAACATCGGCAACCTTGCCGTGTTTGGCTTTGACTCGCCAGAAGAAATCCAGCAGGACATGATCCGTAATTTGCCCAATTCAGCTGGTTATTCCGACAGCAAAGGCATTTTTGCGGCCCGCAAGGCCGTGATGCACGAGACGCAAAAGCAAGGCATCAAGGGCGTCACGCTGGACGATATCTACCTGGGCAACGGCGCGAGCGAACTGATCGTGATGGCTACCAACGGCCTGCTCAACGACGGCGATGAGTTGCTGCTGCCTGCGCCAGATTACCCGCTGTGGACCGCTGCTGCCAGTCTGTCTGGCGGCACACCCGTGCATTACCTCTGTGATGAAGCCAATGGCTGGATGCCCAACCTGGCCGATATCCGCGCCAAGATCACGCCGGCTACGCGTGGCATTGTGGTGATCAACCCAAACAACCCAACCGGGGCGATGTATTCAGATGAGCTGCTTAAAGGCATCGTCGCGATTGCCCGCGAGCACGGTCTGGTGATCTTTGCCGACGAGGTGTACGACAAGGTGCTCTATGACGGGATCGAGCATACCGCTCTGGCCAGCCTGTCGCAGGACGTCTTGACGCTGACCTTCAACTCGCTGAGCAAGAGCTACCGTTCCTGCGGTTACCGCGCGGGCTGGATGATTGTGTCTGGTGACAAAAAATGTGCCCGTGACTACATCGAGGGCCTCAATATGCTTTCGAACATGCGGCTGTGCGCCAATGTCCCGGGGCAGTGGGCCATTCAGACCGCGCTGGGCGGCTACCAAAGCATCGATGATCTGGTCGGCGAAGGTGGGCGACTGCGCCGACAGCGAGACCTGGCTTATGAATTGATCACTGCGATTCCCGGTGTCAGCTGTGTCAAACCCAGCGCGGCGCTGTACATGTTTCCCCGGCTGGACCCGGCTGTCTACCCGATCGCCGATGACCGACAATTCTTTCTGGAACTGCTGGAAGAAACACGGGTCATGCTGGTGCAAGGCACCGGCTTCAACTGGGCAACGCCTGACCACTTTCGGATTGTCTTTTTGCCGCATGAAGACGATTTGCGCGAAGCCATCGGCCGGATTGCGAAGTTTCTCGCAAACTACCGTAAAAGCCGAATTCAATCTGCTCATCCGGTATCTCATTAACCGCTTTTGCCGATTCGCGTGCGTTAAAGCGCGTCGACCGCAAACCGGTTTTCCCACATCCCGTGCTCTCAAATGAGCCACCCGTATTCGAGACCTCAGCGATCATGAAACCAGCGAATCAAAAATCCATCCAGATAGGACTGTTGGGCCTGGGCACAGTCGGCAGCGGCGTGTTCAATGTCTTGCTGCGCAACCAGCGCGAGATCATGCGCCGGGCTGGGCGCAGCATCCACATCACCATGGTCGCCGACCTGGACACGGCACGTGCGCAGGCACTGGTGGGCGAGGGCGTACAGGTGGTAGCCGATGCCCGGGCGGTGATGGCCAATCCTGACATCGACATTGTGGTCGAGCTGATCGGCGGTTACGGTATTGCCAAACAGCTCGTGCTGGAGGCTATCGAAGCTGGCAAGCATGTGGTGACCGCCAACAAGGCCTTGCTGGCGGTCCACGGCACCGAGATTTTTGCGGCCGCCCAGCGCAAGGGTGTGATGGTGGCATTCGAAGCGGCCGTTGCCGGCGGCATCCCCATCATCAAGGCGCTGCGCGAGGGCCTAAGCGCCAACCACATTGAATGGATCGCTGGCATCATCAATGGCACCACCAACTTCATACTGTCCGAGATGCGCGACAAGGGCCTGGACTTCGATGTGGTGCTCAAGGAAGCGCAGCGTCTGGGCTATGCCGAGGCGGATCCAACTTTTGACATCGAAGGTGTGGACGCTGCACACAAGGCTGCGTTGATGTCGGCCATGGCCTTTGGTGTTCCGGTGCAGTTTGATAAGGCCTACGTGGAAGGCATTACCCAGCTTGGTGCCAAAGACATCAGCTATGCCGAGCAACTTGGTTATCGGATCAAGTTACTGGGTATCACCAAGAAAACAACTAAAGGTATCGAGCTGCGCGTTCATCCCAGCCTGGTGCCCGCCAAACGCCTGATTGCCAATGTCGAAGGTGCGATGAATGCCGTGATGGTGCATGGCGATGCGGTGGGCACGACCCTTTACTACGGCAAGGGCGCAGGCAGCGAACCCACTGCCAGTGCCGTGATCGCCGACCTGGTCGACATCGCCCGCCTCCACACGGCGGACGCTGCCCAACGCGTGCCCTATCTGGCTTTCCAGCCGGATGCCATGAGCGACACGCCGATTCTTGCCATGGGCGATGTGGTGACCAGTTATTACTTGCGACTGAATGTGGCCGATGAAGCAGGCGTATTGGCCAACGTCACGGGCATTCTGGCTTCACTGCACATCAGCATTGATGCGGTGCTGCAGCGCGAGGCCGATGAAGTGGGCGGTGAAGGCTCGACGCAAACCGACTTGATCATCCTCACCCACGATTGCGTGGAGTCCAGGATGAACCAGGCCTTGACACAGATGCAGGCGCTACCCACGGTGCTGGCCCCCATCATCCGGATCCGCAAGGAGGAACTGGCCTGATGCGCTACCTATCCACGCGCGCTGATTTGACCCCAACCGCGGAACGCAAGCGCTTTTGTGAAATCCTGCTGGAAGGCCTGGCTCCAGATGGCGGTTTGTATTTGCCGGAGTACTACCCGCAAGTCAGTGAGGCCACGCTGACGCAATGGCGCGGCCTGCCTTACGACCAGCTGGCGTTTGAGGTGCTGTCGCTCTACATCGACGACATACCCGCAGCCGACCTGAAGGCGATCTGCAAAAAGACCTATACGCAAGACATATTTGGTAGCCTCCAGATCGTGCCCTTGCGAAGGTTGGAATCCGGCCTGTACCTGCAGGCCTTGTCCAATGGTCCCACGCTGGCCTTCAAGGATATGGCCATGCAGCTGCTCGGTAACTTGTTCGAGTATGAGCTGGCACGCCGCGGTGAAGAACTCAACATCCTGGGCGCTACCAGTGGTGACACCGGCAGTGCGGCCGAATACGCGATGCGCGGTAAAAACGGGGTGCGCGTGTTCATGACATCACCGCAAGGCCGCATGAGCCCGTTTCAGCAGGCGCAAATGTTCAGCCTGCAGGATGAGAACATCCACAACATCGCTATTGAAGGCGTGTTTGACGATTGCCAGGACATCGTCAAGGCGGTGTCCAACGACCTGGCTTTCAAGCGGCAATACAAGATTGGTACGGTCAACTCGATCAACTGGGCCCGTCTGGTGGCGCAGGTGGTCTATTACTTTTCGGGCTATTTTCAGGCCACCGCGTCCAACAGTGAAAAAGTGAGTTTTACCGTACCGTCTGGAAACTTTGGCAATGTGTGTGCGGGTCACGTGGCGCGCATGATGGGCTTGCCGATTGCGCAGCTGGTGGTCGCCACCAATGAAAACGATGTGCTGGACGAGTTTTTTCGTACTGGGGTGTACCGCGTGCGCGCCAGCCTCGATACACACGAAACCTCCAGTCCGTCCATGGATATTTCCAAAGCGTCGAACTTCGAGCGTTTTGTGTTCGATCTGCTGGGCCGGGACGGCGCCCAAACCAGGAGGCTGTTTCATGATCAATTGGCGGTGGCGGGCAGTTTTGACTTAAGCGCAGCGAGCGCCTTTCAATCAGTTCAGCAGCGCTACGGATTTGTCAGCGGCAAGAGTACCCATGCCGACCGGCTGGCCACGATCAAGAACGTTTATCACACGAGCGGCAGCATCATCGACACCCACACCGCTGATGGCGTGAAGGTAGCGCGTGAATATGTGCAACCCGGGGTTCCGATGATCGTGCTGGAGACTGCGCTGCCCATCAAGTTTGCCGAAACCATTGAAGAGGCGCTGGGCCGCTTGCCGCCGCGTCCGGCCCGGTTCGTAGGCATTGAGGCACTGCCCAAGCGCGTCAAGCTGATGCCACCCGATGTCGCCCTGATCAAACGCTATATTGCCGAAAATGTGCATTAAAACGGCCTCTGGCCCGCGTATTGATTGCGTTATCTGCTACTTAATAAATAGCAAACATGATTTCCTGAAAGCTGCTGAATGAACGTCGTCGGATTTGCCGGGTACTCCGGTTCAGGCAAAACAACGCTGGTGGAGCAACTGATTCCAGCGCTAAAAAAACGCGGCCTGCGGGTATCGGTTGTCAAGCATGCCCACCACAGCTTTGACATCGATCACCCCGGCAAGGATACGTACCGGCATCGGGTTGCGGGTGCCTTTGAAGTGGTGGTGGCATCGCAGAACCGGCTGGCGCTGGTACGCGAATTTGAAAAGCCAACGCCGATGAATGTGCACCAATTAATTGCAGAGCTGTATCAACAGGTGGACTGGGTGCTGGTCGAGGGCTTCAAGAGCAGTGACCTGCTGAAGATCGAAATCTGGCGTGCGCCCTCGGCTGACTACGAGGGCAAGCCGGCCCGCTACATGGACGACGACTTCATTGTGGCGATTGCCACCGATGCACCCGACAGGCTGCCTGAGCCAACCTTGCGCCCGGTGCTGGATTTGAACAACGCCTCTGCCGTGGCCGACTACCTGGTCAACAATCAGGAGCGTTTTCAGTATTCGTTTGAAAACCGATTGGTGCAGGGATTTTAAACATCCGCCATGAGTATTGAATCAACACCACCCACGGCGCGCCAGCCCCTCAAACCACTGGACGTGGCGCTGGCCGAATTGCTGCATCACGCGACGCCACTGGTCGCGACCGAAACGGTTTCGACCTTCCAGGCCGATGGCCGGGTGTTGGCGCAGGATCTGGTGTCCAGCCTGGACGTGCCGGCGCACGACAACAGTTCCATGGACGGCTACGCAGTACGCACGTCTGACTGGACCAGCAGCACCACGCCGCTTCAGGTCAACCAGCGCATCCCGGCGGG
>JANOLL010000178.1:0-4104 GCA_031419775.1 Polaromonas sp.
CGGCCTGAAAAGGAATGCGTTTAATTAGACTGATGTGAACGCCCAAAGCGGTGCCGCAAGCTGCTTGCAGAGCCCGGGCTGCGCGAAGCGTCAGGTCTTCATCAGGCAATAACTGTGCTGGCTCGCCGGCACTGCCGTAAAGGTCGCTGCGGCTGATTTTTCCGTCCCGGCGCAACTCGAAGTGCAGGGTGTCGCACCAGTCAATCAGCATGAACACAGACTGAATCAGGTGGTAGCCGTCAGCCCTGCGACCGGTAACGTGCAAAAACAAATTCAGCTTGGCGGGGGCAGGAACGTCGTAGATGGCTTTCATCACCGACCATTGCCTGCAGTGTTGGAATAATCTGGCATCATTGGTCCAGCACGACTCGCAGCCTGGCCATTGGAGCCGGATTAGAACGGGTCGCTTCAATGCGTCCCTCAGCGTACCGCGACAGGTCGGCTGTCCAGCCATTCAAGCTGGCATTTTTGCCCGACAACCAGTCAAACAGCGCGTTCAACGGTAGCGCTGCGCCCGTGACATGCTCCAGCAGCGCCTCTACCGAGTCATAGCGTTTCACCTCGTTAGCTGCTTGGAGCGTTGCTCCGTCCGGTGACCAGCGAACGACGCCCAGCACATTGCCGATTGGGCTGAGCAGGCTGAGTTCGCCGCGTGATGGTTGGCCCGTCAATTCAAAGCTGGCAAAAAAAGCCTGTGGTGGATCGCTGTCAGTCTGCAGGCTGATACGACCAGACCACGTCGATGCATCAATTGTGCTTTTGGTACCCGTAGTTGCTGCACAACTTGCTATAAAAAAAATAGCAAAGAGCGCGGAGAAAAATGCTGATCCGGGTAAATTCCGCCTGGTCAGCAGCATCGTGGCGTCGGCGGGCGGACGATTCAAAGTTTGACGCGAAGGCGCTTGAGGGTGTCCAGCAATGTTTCGTTTTCGGGGTTGAGCATCCGCCCCTCTCGCCACACGGCCATCGCCCGTTCTCGCTGACCCATGCTCCAGAGCACCTCGCCATAGTGGGCGGCAATTTCGGCATCCGGCTTGGCTTTGAAGGCTTCTGCGAAGATTTTGGCCGCCTCGGCCTGGTTGCCCATGCGAAATTCAACCCAACCCAGGCTGTCGCGAATGAAGGGGTCGTTGGGCACATATTCGAGTGCCTTGCGAATCAGTACTTTGGCTTCGGTGAGTCGAACGTTTCGGTCTGCAAAGGAATAGCCCAGAGCGTTGTAGGCATTATGTGAATTGGGTTTGAGCGCAATGACACGCCGCAGCAGGCGTTCCATTTCCTGAAGCTTTCCAAGCTTTTCAGCCATCATGGCCTGGTCGTAAATCAGGTCCGTGTCGTCGGGTGTCTGAGCGATGCTGCTGGCGAGCAGGTCATAAGCAAGCTGGTATTTTTTGAGGTCTCTGAGCAGGCTGACCTCTGCGACGAGCTTAAGCCTCCCGTCTCCGGCATTGCGCTCGGGCAGGCCCCGAATCAGCTGTCGTCCTTCCTCAAGTTTGCCCTGAGTCGCAAGAATGGACGCCCGGCGCGTTTGTGCCTGCATCATCTCTTCGGCGTTGTCTATTTTATTCAGCCAAGTATCGGCTGCGCCAAAATCCTTACGTTTCTCGGCAATCTGGGCCAGCGCCAAGTAGGCCTGTGTCAGGCCGCGGTTGGGTTCTTCTTCAGAGCCGGCTGACAGGGGCGCCTGACTCAGAGCAACATAACGCTCCAGCGATGTTTGGGCCAGCGCCAGCTGACTGTCTTGCAGCTGCAAGGAGCCCAGTACCAGCCAGGCCGGAGCAAATTCGGGCTTGTCCCGATTCACGAGTTGAAGCTGCGCCGAAGCTTCAGCATAGCGCTGTGCATCCAGCAATGCACGTGCGAAACCCATGCGGACTTCTGGCGCGGCGCGGGGGTTGTTTTTCAGGTGGTTTTTAATCAGAACCTCGGCCTCTGGAAGCTTGGTGTCCATCAAATCAAGCGCTAGCTGGACAGGCCCTTCGGCGCGGGGGTCGGCAGTGCCTGCTTTTTTGGCTGCGTCCAGCGCCTGCACTTTATTGCCTGCTGCCAATCGCATGCGCCCTACTGCAGTCCATGCCGAGCCGGCTGTGCTGGGATCCGATAGATAAGCGGCCAGTGCTTCCTCGACCACGCTGCTGGCAAGTTTTTTGTCACTGACCCGTGCATAAAGACGCGGAATCGCTGAAATAGCCAAAGAACGCTCGGGCTTGAGCGCCAGCTCCACGCCGGTTTTCAAGGGCCCCAAGGTGTCGGCAATGCGGTTAAGGGCAATCAGAATTTGCAGGACATAACGATTTGGCTCACGAGATGTAGGCTGAGCTTTTTTCCACGCTTGGGCCGCTTCCAGAGCGGCCTCGCCGGACCGAGACTGCAGGGCAATTTCTGTGGCGCGCTGGTAGAGCTGGGCGTCATTGGTCTTTCTGGCCGCATCCAGTATCAAGGCGTAGCCAGCACCCGGCTGGCCATCCTGGGTGGTTATTTCTCCCACCACCAGCTGGTAAAACAGCTCGCGGTCCAGAGCCGAAATGCCCAGGGTTTCGGAGCTCGCCGGTGGGTCAATGCTTGCGGCAGCCCTTGGCACTGCCGGAGTGGTCCCGGTTTGAGCCAGTACCGGCGTCACAAGCCCCAACATGACAATGGTCCAAATAGTCCTGGTCTTCATTGATCCATGATAATTGAACGTTAACCGTAGCGTGCCGGACTGTGCTGCAACATGGGCTGAACAGGGACTTAGGGATTTAGGGACTTGCGGTCTGGGTAGCGTGCGTTTTCACTGGACCATTTTCGTTTTCTCGCCGCTTATGCCCGAACTCCCCGAAGTTGAAGTCACTCGCCTGAGCTTTGCTGAGCGCATTGCAAATGCCAAGATAGTTCGTGTTCACCTCGGCAAACCCTTGCGGTGGCCGCTGGGTTGTGAGGGCTCGGACCTTCATGGGCAAATCGTGGTGGCAGTCCGACGGCGAGGTAAATATCTTTTACTTGATTTAAGTAACGGCTTGCTGCTGATTCATCTGGGTATGTCGGGCAGTATCAGCTTTGGGTCGGACATGCCTGCGCTGGGAAAGCACGACCATTTCGAGATGGTGACCACCTTGGGGACCCTGCGGCTGCACGACCCTCGCCGTTTTGGCGCGGTGGTATACGCCCCCAGCCAGGACCACGCAGTGGCGCGCAAGTTGCTGGGACGTTTGGGCGTAGAACCGCTCAGCGATGGATTCGATGCCGCCGTCTTTGGTCGTACTCTCAAGCAAAAGAAAACCAGCATCAAACAGGTATTGCTGGCAGGCGAAATTGTGGTCGGAGTCGGGAATATTTATGCGTCCGAAACCTTGTTCATGGCCGGTATTCGGCCCACAACCCGGGCGACTCGTATCAGTCGGGCACGGTCAGTGTTGCTCCACAGCGCCATTCGGGAGGTCCTCGCACAAGCGGTTACAAAAGGCGGGAGCACCTTGAAGGACTTTTCCAACGCGCAGGGAGAATCCGGTTATTTTCAGCTTGAGGCCATGGTCTATGACCGTGCAGGCCAGCCGTGCAGGGTCTGTGGCACGCATATCAAAGCCCTCAGACAGGGACAGCGATCAACTTTTTATTGCCCTGTTTGTCAGAAGCCTTGACAGAAATGCCGTGCAGGGGGCAAACACGAGGGCAAAGGCAGGCCATTTCGGTTGGTCGTTTCAGGGGTGCGATGCTATATTGGCCGACAACTTGCGATGATCAATGATGTCTTTTAACGAACAATTCGACCAGCACGGCATCTGGCGACGGGAATTTGCCTTGCGGCTCAAGCTGCTCGGCGAGTGGATGAAGGATCACGACTTGCTCGATGCGGCGGTCGAAGAGCGCCTACGCCGGCTCGAGTCGCAGGTCCGCTCGGACAAGGTGATGGTGGCCTTCGTAGCCGAGTTTTCCCGCGGAAAGTCCGAGCTGATCAATGCGATCTTTTTTGCAGGCTACGGTCGTCGCATCATGCCCGCCAGTGCCGGTCGCACCACCATGTGTCCGACCGAACTCGGTTACGACGCCGATGTGCCCCCCTGTCTGCGCTTGCTGCCGATTGAAACCCGGCTACAGACGCAGGCGCTTATGGAGTGGCGAGCGGTT
>JANOLL010000179.1:0-5370 GCA_031419775.1 Polaromonas sp.
AGCACGATACACAGCACCAGACAGCCAAAAAACGGAATCGCCGCGCGGGCAATCGTGTTGCTGTCCTTGCCGGTCATGTTTTGCAGCACGAACAGATTAAAGCCAACGGGTGGCGTGACCTCGGCAATCTCAACCAGCAGGATGATAAAAATGCCGAACCAGATCAGATCGAAGCCAGCTTTTTGAATCATGGGTAGCACCACAGCACTGGTCAGCACAATCATCGATATGCCGTCCAGCGCCGTACCCAGAATCAGGTAGACCACGGTCAGCACCGCAATCAGCGTAAAGGGCGACAACTGCATGGCGTTCACCCACTCTGCCAGCTCGCGCGGAATGCCGGTAAAAGCCATAGTCTTGGTTAAGAATGCGGCCCCGGCCAGAATGAACATGATCATGCAACTGGTTCGCGTGGCCCCCATCAAACCCTCTTTGAAGTTTTTCCAGGTCAATGACCTGCTCCACAGCGCCAGCCCGAGCGAGCCCACGACGCCGTAGGCGGCACACTCGGTTGCAGTGGCATAGCCGGCAATCAGTACCCAAACGATAAAGACAATCAGCGCGCCACAGGGCAGTAAGTTGCCCGACTGCCTGATTTTTTGCAGGAAGCTTGATGGTGGATCGGCAGCGGGGACTTTGTCGGGATGGCGCAGGCTCCACCAGATGATGTAACCCGAGAACAGCCCCATCAGCAAAAATCCTGGCAGAAACCCCGCTAGAAAAATGCGGATGATGGACGCGTCAGCTGCCACGGCATAGACCACCATGGTGATGGATGGCGGAATCAAGATACCCAGCGTACCGGCGGTGGCCAGTGAGCCCAGTGCGATCTGCTCGTCGTAGCCGCGCTTGCGCAACTCGGGTAGGGCGACTTTCGAAATGGTGGCGCAGGTCGCAGCCGAAGATCCCGAGACTGAGCCAAAAATGCCGCAACCCAAAATGGTGGTGTGCATCAGCCGTCCGGGAATACGGTTGAGCCAGGGCCGAAGACCTTCAAACATTTGTTCGCTGAGCCTGGTGCGAAACAAGATTTCGCCCATCCAGATAAACAGCGGCAGGGCGGCCAGTTCCCAACTGGCGTTGCTTTCCCAAAACGCGCTGAAGAGATTTTTGCCGGGCTGCGTCGTGGTGAAAAAGGCCTGCCCGACCCAGCCGCAAATCGCCAGCGTCATGGCAATCCAGACCCCACCTGACAGCAGCAGCATCATGATCATCAGCAAGATGCCGCCCACCATCAGGATATCCATGAAGGCTCTTCCAAGGGGGTCAGACTTCGGACGAAAAATCGCCGCGGGCGTGGCGCTCGGCGACCTCGCGTACAAAGGTGGGAATGCCACCACGCAGCACAATGACGAGCTCGTCGACCACTGCCACCAGCAGCAGCAGCGAACCCAGCGCGAAGCTCAGTTGTGGAATCCACATCGGCATGGGCAGCAGGCCCTGGGCAATGTCATTAAATACCCAGCTTTCATAAGTGAAGCGACAGGCCGACAGCGCGAGGTAGCCGACTGCCACGCTCGCAGTGCCCAGCGAGCCCAACTCCATAGCTCGACGGGTTCGGGCGCTGACCGAATTGAGCAGCAGCGTGACCCGGACAAAATCACCGTGCTTAAAGGCATGGGCCATCGCGAAAAAGGCAGCCGCAGCGCAAAACCATGCCACCACATCGTTAACGGCACCGGTGTTCACCCGAAACTCCCGCAAGATGCTTTGCGCAACCATCAAAACGGCGATCAGCCCAATGAAGACGGCACCCAGAGCGCCGCCCGCGAGGTAAAGCCGGTCAAGAAACTGGCGCATCCGGCGCAGCTTATTTTTTGGCCGCTACGGTGGACTTTCTGAAGCTCGCGATGATGGCCTCACCATCGGGCCCTGCCTTCTTTTGCCAGTCGGCCAGCATGATGCTGCCGACCTGCCGCATGTCGCTGGCCAGCTTGGCGGGCGGGGCCAGAATTTTCATGCCCTTTTCAGCGAGCGCCTTTTTGTAGAAATCATTTTTTTCTTCGCTGATCTTCCAGCCGCGGGCTTCAGCCTCGGCTGCAGCTTTGGTTAGCGCCGCCTGGGTTGCGGGGTCCAGTGCATCAAAGGACTTTTTATTCACGATGACAGCGTTTTTAGGCAACCAGGCCTGGGTGTCGTACCAATATTTCAGGCTTTCGTAGGTTTTGGAGTCGAAACCGGTGGAGCCCGAACTCATGTAGCTTTCCACCACACCGGTAGCCAGCGCCTGCGACAGCTCAGCGGCCTGAATGGTGACAGGTTGCGCCCCAATCAGCTCTGCAATCTTGGCGGTGGCTGGGCTGTAAGCGCGCCATTTGATACCGCGCAAATCGGCCACCGAGGCCAATTCTTTCTTGGTGAAAATGCCCTGTGGAGGCCAGGCCACGGTGTACAACACCTTCATGCCCTGCGCCGCCAATAATTTTTCAAGTGCAGGTTTTTGCGCCTCGTACAGTTTTTTGGAGTCGGCGTAAGACGTCGCCAGAAAAGGAATGCCGTCGAGTCCGTAAATCGGATTTTCATTCTCAGAATTGACCAGCAGCACTTCACCAATCTGTGCCTGTCCGCCCTGTACCGCGCGCTTGATCTCGTTGGCCTTGAAGAGCGACGCGTTGGCATGTACCGTGATCTTGAGTTTGCCGGCCGTGGCTCTGTCCACATCTGCGGCAAACTGGTTCAGGTTTTCAGTGTGAAAGTTGCTGGCGGGATAAGCTGCCGGCAGATCCCATTTGGTTTGCGAAAAAGCCGATGAAGCCAGTGTCAAGGCGGCGGCCAACAGAGCAGGTTTGAGTGTCATGGAGACTCCGTCATCAAGGGTTGGTATCAAGGGTTGGTAGAAAGCGGGCAGGCACACTAGGATAGACGCAAAACCTGTTCCGGCTCCCCGGGCAGACCCGCAACTCCTTCTAGCGATCGCCATGATGCCAGCCCTTCCTATCCAATCCCTGCCCCCGCATGCGCCCAGGCGCTGGCAATTCTGGATCGACCGTGGCGGCACCTTCACTGACCTGGTGGCAAAAAAACCAGACGGCTCCTTGCTCACCCACAAACTTTTGTCGGACAACCCCGAGCAGTACAGCGACGCGGCGGTGGCGGGCATTCGCTATCTACTGCGGCTCCAGACCGGGGAGGCGATCAGTGCCGATCTGGTCGAGTGCGTGAAGATGGGCACCACGGTGGCCACCAATGCCTTGCTCGAGCGCAAAGGCGAGCCCACCCTTTTGGTGACGACGCACGGTTTTCGCGACGCGCTGCGGATTGGCTATCAAAACCGCCCCAGGCTGTTTGACCGTCACATCGTTTTGCCTGAGCTTTTGTACAGCGCGGTGATTGAAGCCCACGAACGGGTGGGCGCGCGTGGCGAAGTGATCCAGAAGCTGGATCAAGTGCTATTAAAAAAAGAGCTAATTGATCAATATCAACGTGGGCTCAGAAGCCTTGCGATTGTTTTTATGCATGGCTACCGCTACCCGGCGCATGAATTGATCGCCCGGCAAATCGCGCAGGGTGTCGGCTTCACGCAAATCAGTACCTCGCATGAAACCAGTCCCATGATGAAGTTTGTCAGCCGCGGTGACACGACGGTGGTGGACGCCTACCTGTCGCCTATCTTGCGCCGCTATGTGGACCGTGTCGCCAGCGAGATGCCGGGGGTGAAGCTTTTCTTCATGCAGTCGTCAGGTGGCTTGACCGATGCGCATGCATTCCAAGGGAAGGACGCAATCTTGAGCGGGCCTGCAGGGGGCATTGTTGGCATGGCCAGAACCGCAACGGTTGCCGGCCACCGCAAGGTCATCGGTTTTGACATGGGTGGCACGTCCACTGATGTGTCGCATTACGCCGGTGAGTTTGAACGGGAGTTCGAAACCCAGGTTGCCGGGATCCGCCTGCGTGCTCCGATGATGAGCATTCACACCGTGGCGGCGGGTGGGGGATCCATCCTGACGTTTGACGGCGAACGTTTTCGGGTTGGCCCCCACAGCGCAGGAGCCAACCCCGGCCCTGCCAGCTACCGGCGCGGTGGACCACTGGCGGTCACCGATGCCAATGTGATGCTGGGTAAAGTTCAGCCGCGCTATTTCCCCAAGGTGTTTGGCCCGCGAGCGGATGAACCTTTGAGCCTCGAGGCTGTGCAGGCGCCATTTGATGCGTTGGCCAGGCGAACCGGACGAAGCGCCGAGGCGGTGGCGGAGGGCTTTATCCAAATTGCAGTGCAGCAAATGGCCAACGCCATCAAGAAAATATCGGTCGCACGCGGGTACGACGTGACACGCTACACCTTGCAGTGCTTTGGCGGTGCCGGCGGGCAACATGCTTGCCTGGTGGCTGATGCGCTGGGTATGACCCGGGTCTTCGTGCATCCGCTGGCCGGTGTACTGTCGGCTTACGGGATGGGACTGGCCGATCAGAGCGTGATTCGCGAGCAGGCTGTAGAAGTCAAGTTGTCGGCGGCTGGCTTACCCGAAGTCGCCAGCGCTCTCGACCGCCTGGCGGCCACCGCCGGAAGCGACCTTCGCCGTCAGCAGGCCAGTACTGGCGCCATCTCCATCCGTCAGCGGGTACATGTTCGCTATGAAGGCAGCGACTCGGCGCTGGTCGTACCTTTCGGGGCACTGGAGCAGATCGTGGCTGAATTCGAAGCCGCCTATCGACAGCGCTTTTCCTTTTTAATGCAGGGCAGGGGTCTGGTGGTGGAGGCGGTTTCGGTCGAAGCGGTGGTGGCAGGCGATGCGCCTGATGAGCCGCGCCATCCGGTTCGCGGCTCACGAAAGGTAGCGGGTCGAGAGCGGGTGCGAATGTACTCGGATGGGCGATGGCACGAGGCGGAATTGGTGGTGCGCGAAGACTTGCGACCCGGTGACATTGTGGCTGGACCTGCGATCATCGCCGAGAAAAACGCGACCACGGTTGTGGAGCCCGGCTGGGAGGCAGTTTTGACGGATTTGAATCACCTGGTCCTGGATAGACGGGATGAGCGTGCTGTTGAATTTGCAGCCGGCACCCAAGTTGACCCGGTCTTGCTGGAAGTGTTCAACAACCTTTTTATGAACATCGCCGAGCAGATGGGGCTGCAATTGCAGAACACCGCTTACTCGGTCAATATCAAGGAGCGTTTGGACTTCAGCTGCGCCCTGTTTAACACCGATGGCAACCTGATCGCCAACGCGCCCCACATGCCGGTGCATCTTGGATCCATGGGGGAAAGCATCAAAACCGTGATTCGCGAGAACGCCGGCACCATGCAGCCCGGGGATGTCTATGTGCTCAACGATCCCTACCACGGCGGAACGCACTTGCCAGACATCACCGTCATCACGCCGGTGTACCTGGCAGCCGACGGTGGGCCAATCTTTTATGTCGGCTCGCGCG
>JANOLL010000180.1:0-4558 GCA_031419775.1 Polaromonas sp.
ATTGACCCGCCCCATCATCACCGAGTTTGCGGGCAAGGCGCAGTTCGAGAACGTGGAAGAGGGCGTGACGGTTGCCAAGCAGGTCGATGATGTCACCGGCCTGTCTACCCTGGTCGTGATCGATCCCAAGCGCCGTGGTGCCACCAAGGTGATTCGTCCAGGTGTCAAGCTGATTGATGCTTCTGGCAACGAAGTCAAGATTCCCGGCACCGATCACTCGGTGACGATTGGCTTCCAGATCGGCGCGCTGGTTCAGGTGCGTGACGGTCAGGACGTGGGCCCCGGCGAAGTGCTGGCCCGTATCCCGATCGAAGGCCAGAAGACTCGCGACATCACCGGCGGTTTGCCGCGTGTGGCCGAGCTGTTCGAAGCCCGGACGCCGAAAGACAAGGGCACGCTGGCCGAAATGACCGGTACCGTGTCGTTCGGTAAAGAGACCAAGGGCAAGATTCGCCTGCAGATCACCGACCCGGAAGGCAAAGTCTGGGAAGACCTCGTACCGAAGGAAAAGAACATACTGGTGCACGAAGGCCAGGTCGTGAACAAGGGCGAGTCAATCGTGGACGGACCTGCGGACCCGCAAGACATCCTGCGTTTGCTGGGCATGGAAGAGCTGGCCCGCTACATCGTCGACGAGGTGCAGGACGTCTACCGTCTGCAGGGCGTGAAGATCAACGACAAGCACATTGAAGTGATTGTTCGCCAGATGCTGCGCCGTGTCGTCGTCGAAAATGTGGGTGACTCCAGCTACATTGCGGGCGAGCAGGTCGAGCGTTCAGCCATGCTGGACAACAATGATGCGCTGCGCGCCGACGGCAAGATGGCAGCGACCTTCAGCAACCTGTTGCTCGGTATTACCAAGGCCTCACTGTCGACCGACTCGTTTATTTCTGCGGCTTCCTTCCAGGAAACCACGCGGGTACTGACCGAAGCAGCGATTATGGGCAAGCGCGACGAACTGCGTGGTCTGAAAGAAAACGTGATCGTCGGCCGACTGATTCCAGCCGGTACCGGCATGGCCTACCACGAGGCACGTAAAGCCAAGGACCTGATGGACGACGCCGAGCGCCGCGCCATTGCCGAAGCGGAAGCCGCCGAGCTCGAAGCCGTGCCTGCAGGCGCAGACGGTGACAGCGCAGACAGCGTCTAAGCCCGGCACATGTGATTCGGCCTGAGATGATCGGGCAGAGACCATGCGGCAAGCCCCCAGTCCTGGATGAAAGGGTTGGGGGCTTTTTTTATTGTGAATGACAACCGTTTTCGGTCGTGCATGCAAAGGCTGCGAATGAATATCACTGCCTGGTCATCAAATATCGGCCTGGCCTAGCCAACACGCTGGTTTTTAGCTATATAAAACATAGCAACTGATTTCACTCAAAAAGCAGTTAACCTTGCGGCAATTCACATTAGCGCATTCAGGAGCCTGGCATGACACCGACCAACCTTGTCTCGATTGCAGTCTTGGCGCTGCTGGTCTTTTGGGCAGTCGGTGCCTACAACCGGATGATTCGGCTCAAGAACGTGATCGCCAATGCTTTTGGTCAGATTGACGTGCAGCTCAAGCGTCGTTATGAGCTGATTCCCAATCTGGTGGAAGTCGCAAAAAAATACCTCCAACATGAGCGCGAAACCCTGGAGGCTGTGACGGCAGCGCGAAACCAGGCGCGTACGGCGAGTGAAGCCGTGCGCAGCCGGCCGGCCAATGCCCAAGCGGTGATGACACTTGCGGCGGCTGAGCAGGCGCTGGATTCGAGTTTGGGTCGTTTGTTTGCGGTGGCCGAGGCATATCCCGAGCTCAAAGCTGACCAGAACTTGCGCGAGCTGAGCGAAGAGCTGACCAGCACCGAAAACAAAATCACGTTCGCTCGGCAGGCATTCAATGACTCTGTGTTGGACTACAACAATGCCCGAAGTCAGTTTCCCGCGCTGCTGATTGCCCGTTTGTTCGGCTTTGCGCCTTCAGCCATGCTGCAGGCAACAAACAGTCCTGTCGAACGTCAGGTGGTGCGCGTCGAGTTCTAGGACTCAATCAGTCTCGCAGTCGCCGGAAAACTCACCCATGCGCTACTTTAAAGAACAGGAAAAGGCCCGCGCGAAGACGCAGCGCTTATTGCTGCTTTTCGCTTTGACAGTGGTCGGGTTGGTGATCGCTGTCAACCTGGCGCTTGGGTTGACTTGGAAAGCCGTGTCGGTCGGTGACGCCGCTTATCCGGCTTACTTTTTTGCGGTCAACACTGGTGTGACGCTGCTTTTTGTCCTGGGAGGCTGGTGGATGGAAACCTCAGCATTGGAAGCTGGCGGCCAGGTGCTGGCGCGTCGGGCGGGTGCGCGCGAGGTTTGGCCTGCGAGCTGTGAATCCGAACAGAAGTTTGAGAACATCGTCGCTGAACTGGCGATTGCTGCCAGCATGAAAGCACCCTTGGCTATGGTGGTGGACCGGGTAGACGGGATCAACGCTTTCGCATGTGGGTGGAAGGAAGCCGATGCCGTGGTGGCCGTGACCCGCGGTGCGCTGGAACAACTCACGCGGGATGAATTGCAGGGCTTGGTCGCGCATGAATTGAGCCATATACGCGAGGGTGATACTCACCTGAACATGCGTTTGGCGGGCATGGTGTACGGGCTGGAGATGATCTTTAACCTTGGCAACAGCATGTGCGAAGGCAATCAAGCGGGTCATCGATCGATTCTGGCTGTACCGGGTCTGGCTATTAAAGCTTGTGGATTCCTGGGTTGGCTGGCAGGCCGAGCGCTCAAGGCGGCGGTTTCACGCCAGCGGGAGTTTTTAGCCGATGCGCGAGCCGTGCAGTTCACGCGCAGCAAAGACGGCCTGGGCGGGGTTCTGCGCAAGGTAGCGGGGCAGCATTTGTCCGGGCAGGTCGGCTCTCCGCCCTTTCACCCTTCGGTACAGCATATGCTGCTGATCAATCCAATTGCGCAGCCGCTATGGCTAGACACCCATCCGGCTTTGAACGAGCGCATTCGGCGTATTTATGGTCGGCCCATGCCGGCGTTGACCGCTCCACCGCGTGATGAGGGTGTTTACGGACAGGATGCCATTTTTTAAAGAATTGCCGGATACTGGAAGCCAAGCCATCGCAGCGGTGCTCATTCGGCCGCCACGACATGACGCAAACTCTGGGAGTCACTATGAATATTCAAAATTTCACGCCCGTCCTCATCACCGTCATCCTCGGCTGCGGTGTCTCTGCACGGGTACAGGCACAAGACAAGGAAGCGCTGTATCTGAAAAGTCTGGCCGCAACCTGCGCCAACTGCCACGGCACCAACGGTAAGGTAGTGAACGGTTCCAGTGTGGTGGGGCTGGCGGGGCTGGATAAAAACTACACCGTGGCGCAAATGAAAGCCTTTAAAACCGGCTCCCGACCGGCTACCGTGATGCATCAGATCAGCAAGGGTTACAGCGATGCCCAAATCGAATTGCTGGCGGGCTACTTTGCAGCGCAGAAAAAATAAGGACCCGAGCCATGAACACCTTGCCCGAATTCAAGTCCTCACCGGCCCTCAAACGCCGCCATTTTCTGCAGTCCTCGGCGGCTTTTAGTCTGCTCGGTTTGACGGGTTGCACATCGATGACGGGTATTCCGGCGAGTGCAAAAGTGGTGGTGGTGGGTGGCGGCTACGGTGGGGCGACTGCCGCCAAATACATACGTTTGCTATCTGACTACAAGATAGACGTGGTGCTGATTGAGCCTCAGGAGGCATTTATTTCGTGCCCGATTTCCAATCTGGTGGTCAGTGGCGTCAAGCAGATCGGTGACCTCACCCAGTCGTATGCAGGGCTTGGCAAGAACCATGGCATCACGGTGATCAAAGACTATGCCAGTGCCATCAACACGGCCAAGAAGACGGTAACGTTGGGTGGTGGCGCCACCATCGCTTATGACAAGCTGGTGGTTTCGCCAGGCGTAGAGTTGATGTTTGGCAGCATTGACGGGTTGCAGGCCGCCAACGCGAGTGGACGCATTCTGCAAGCGTGGAAGGCGGGCCCCGAAACCGTGGCGCTGCGCCGTCAGCTCCAGGCCATGCCCGATGGCGGCGTGTATGCCATCACCATTCCCGAAGCGCCTTACCGTTGCCCGCCCGGGCCCTATGAGCGGGCCTCTGTCATTGCGGGCTACTTCAAGGCAGCCAAGCCGCGCAGCAAGGTGTTGATTCTGGACGCCAACCCGGATGTCACATCCAAAGGGCCGCTGTTCAAAAAAGTGTGGGCAGAGCAGTACCGCGGCATGGTGGAGTACCGTGGCCAGCATAAGGTCACGGCTGTCGATGGTCGAGCCGGGGTGATCAAGTTTGATGTGCAGGAGGACGTCAAGGCCGATGTGCTGAATGTCCTGCCAGCCATGCGAGCCGGTACGATTGCCGTCCAGACCGGCCTCAATAACCAGGCCAACAACCGCTGGTGCGGCGTCGATTACCTGACGTTTGAATCGACTGCTGCCAAGGACGTGCATGTGCTCGGCGATGCGATTTTGGCCGCACCCGCCATGCCCAAAAGCGGTCACATGGCCAACAATCACGGCAAGGTTGCGGCGGC
>JANOLL010000181.1:0-2435 GCA_031419775.1 Polaromonas sp.
ATTTTGATAGCCAGGGGGTCAAGCTGATCTGGGTTGAAAACCTGCCCGCTGAGGGGGCATGGGATGGCGTGCGGGACCGCCTGCAGCGGGCAGCGGCCAGCTGACGGGCGACTTGGCCATGAGCAAACTCTCGCACACCCGTGACAAGATTTACAAGACCGTGGCGCGCCAGCTGCACGGCGTGGTGCCCTGCTGGGTCTGCGGCGAGCATGTGTTGGCCGACGCCGCCACGCTGGAACACATTCAGCCGCTCAGCGAAGGCGGCAACAGCCACGCGAGCAATCTGGCCATCAGCCATGAGCTGTGCAACAACCAGCGGCATGCGGCGGGTCGGGTCACGCCCTCCGTGGCATCACCGGGCCGGGTGCAGCCGAGCACGGTCGACAAGTCTTTGAAACAGCATGCTGCCGCGCTCAGCGAAACCGCAGCTTCATAGCCAGAATGGCGATCGCTAAAACCAGCGTGACGATATTGGCAATCACGATCGGCCAGGCGCCAAGCAGCCAGCCGTAGACCAGCCACAGCGCCACGCCGACGGTGAACACGCTGTACATGCCGAGCGAAATGCCGCTCACGTCACGCGTCCTGAAGCTGTGCCACGCTTGCGGCACAAAACTGATGGTGGTCAGGATCGCCGCCAGTGAACCCACCGCGTCCACCAGCGTGATAGCCGCGCTCATCGGCTGCCTTCTTTCACTGCCCAATCCACCAGGGCTTCGAGTGCCGGTCGCGCCGCCTGCGCCTGGGGGTGGTTGATGACCGCCACGATCACCAGCCGCCGGCCGCTGGGCGTGTGCACATAACCGGCCAGCGCGGTGGTGTCGCGCAAGCTGCCGGTTTTCAGATGCGCCCAACCCTGGGACACGCGTGACCGGCTGCGGCGCAACGTGCCGTCTATGCCGGTAATCGGTAGCGATGCCATGAGCTCAGGCATGGCGCCCGAGATGTAGGCGGTTTGCAGCATGCGTGCCAGCGCCTGGGGTGTGATGCGTTCCTGGCGCGACAGGCCCGAGCCGTTGTCGAGTACCGGTTGGTCGGGGCTGTTCAGGGCGTCGCCAAAGCGGTCGCGCCACCAGCTACGCATCACCTCGCGTGAGGCCTCGTGGCTGGCCACACCCGTGCCCTGGTTCAGGCTCAGCGTCAAAAAGAGTTGCTGCGCCATCACGTTGTTGCTGTATTTGTTGATGTCGCGAATCACTTCGGCCAGGGTGGGCGATACGCTTTCAAAAGCGCTCTTCAGGCCTGCCGGGGCCCGGCCTTCGCGCACCCGGCCGCCCAGCTTGCCGCCCATGTCCTGCCACATGCCGAGCACGGCGCGCTCGGCATAACTGGGCGGATCGGCATAGGCCACCGGCCAAACTTTTTCGCCACAGGCGGCCGGGTAACTGCCCCGAAAGCTGATGCGAAACGGATCGCTGAAATCGGCCATCAAGGCGCCACGGTAGTCGCTACAGTCACCCAGTGGGACACCGGCCCGGTTGCCGCTTGCCAGTGGCACGCTGGTCTGCATCTGCACATTCGCCAGCGGCGGCTCAAAACTCACGCTGGCCACCCCGCTGCCGTAGTTCGGCGTGAAGGTCATCACCACCGCTTTGTAGTTGATCAGCAGCGCATCGGGCGCGGCGTTATAAGGCCGCAGCGGCTCGCCGTCGAAGTCGGCGGGGTTCTGGGCGGGGGTGGTAAAAGCGCTGCGGTCCAGCAGGATGTCGCCGCTGATGCTTTTGATACCCAGACCCTGAACGCGGCGCAGCAGCAGCCACAGCCGTTCCAGCACCAGCTTGGGGTCGCCTCGGCCCTGGATGATCAGGTTGCCTTGCAGCACGCCGTTGACCACGCTGCCGTCCAGATACACCGGCGTGTTCCAGGTGTAGGACGGGCCCAGCAGTTCGAGTCCGGCGTAAGTGGTCACCAGCTTCATGACCGATGCCGGATTCACCGACGCGTTGGCGCGATGGCTCAGCAGCGGGAGACCACCCGCCGGCTTGCCGCCCAAGCCAGGCGCGGCGTCCACCACCAGCGCAGCGAGCGCCTCACGCGGGACTTTGGCACGCGCCAGTGCAGCCTCGACTTCGGGCGGCAGGCCCTGTGCACTCACCTGGCTTGGAAGGCTGGTCAGGCTTGCCGCTGCAAGCATCCAGGCAAGAGCCCGGCGGCGTATCGGGTTGGAAAGAAAGGGGGCGCCGGGGACGTTCAAGAGCATGGCCCGATTATCCCTCCCCAGGCTGGATAATCAGGCGGTGAAAACTTTGACCAGGCTGGCTCGACGGCTCTGATCGGGGCTTGGTTTGTTATAAAACTAATAGCAGACAGTGACCGGAAAACGCTGGCTACAGCCAATTTAAACCTCTAAACATGAAATTTTTGGCCTTTGACACCAGCACCGATGTGATGTCGATTGCCGTGACGGATGGTGGCAAGGCCGACCGAATCTGGCA
>JANOLL010000182.1:0-2571 GCA_031419775.1 Polaromonas sp.
CCGCGCATCAGTGCATCAGAGTGAATGGTCAGTGCGCCGCTTTGAGTGCCCGGCGATATTGCACCGCTTCGGCGACGTGCGTGACTTGCACGGTGGCGGCACCCGCCAGATCGGCGATGGTGCGTGCGACTTTCAGGCAGCGGTGAATGCTGCGGCCTGACCAGCCCAGCCGCGCGGCCGCAGTGTTGAGAAACTTGGCTGCCGCTCCATCGAGACTGCACTGCTCGTCAATAGCCTGACCTTCGAGCGCCTGGTTGGTACTGCCCTGGCGCTGCATGGCCTGGCCGCGAGCCTTTCCGGCTCTGATGCGAATCGCCTCGGTGCTTTCGCCAGGCGGTGTATTGATCAGCTCATCGGCGGCCAGCGCGCCCACTTCCACATGCAGGTCAATGCGGTCCAGCAGGGGGCCGCTGAGTTTGCCCTGGTAGCGCGTCACCTGATCCGGCGAGCAGCGACAAGGCCTCAGGCTTGAACCGAGATAGCCGCAAGGACATGGGTTCATCGCCGCCACCAGCTGGAAACGGGCAGGAAATTCGGCGCGATGGGCTGCCCGCGAGATCGTGATCGTGCCCGACTCCAGCGGTTCCCGCAGCGCCTCCAGAGCGGCTCTTGGAAACTCGGGCAATTCGTCGAGGAACAGTACCCCCCGGTGTGCCAGTGATATTTCCCCCGGGCGGGGCGGTGAGCCGCCGCCGACCAGGGCCACCGCGCTGGCAGTGTGGTGGGGAGAGCAAGTTGGCCGGACAGCCCAGTCAGAGATCGAAAAACGCCCGACCAGGGAAGCGACAGCCGCACTCTCGAGCGCTTCCTCGGTTGTCATGGCCGGCAGCAAACCGGCAAAGCGTTGCGCCAGCATGGACTTGCCTGAACCGGGTGCACCCATCATCAGGATGCTGTGGCCTCCCGCCGCGGCAATTTCTAGAGCGCGTCTGGCTGCTGCCTGTCCTTTGACATCCGACATGTTGGCGTAGCGGCTCTGCGGCTGCTGTTCGGTCGCGTGCACCCGCCGCCAGCCTCCAGGTGTCTCGGGTACCGCATCGCCGGGTAAAAATTGCCTGACCACATCCAGCAAGTGCAGCGCACCGTAAATTTCTGCATCGGGCACCAGACCTGCCTCCCGGGCACTGGCGTCGGGCAACACCAGCCGGGGTATTTGAGCCGAGGTCCGCGCGGCGAGCGCCAGACTCATGGCCAGAGCGCCTCGAACCGGCCGCAGGTCACCGCCCAGAGACAGTTCGCCGGCAAATTCGTAGCCACGCAGTTTTTGGGCGTCGATTTGTCCGCTGGCCGCCAGAATCCCGAGGGCAATGGGCAGGTCAAATCGGCCCGAGTCTTTGGGCAGGTCGGCTGGGGCCAGGTTGACGGTGATGCGCTTGTTGCTCGGAAACTCCAGCCCCGAGTTCTGAATGGCCGAGCGCACCCTTTCGCGCGCTTCTTTGACCTCTATTTCCGCCAAACCGACTAGCGTGAAACTGGGCAGGCCGTTGGCCAGATGGACTTCTACCGACACTGCAGCCGCGTGCAATCCAATCAAAGAACGACTTTGCACCAAAGACAGGCTCATTCAGAACATCCTCTAAAAAGGTGCATCGCGTAGGCGAAGCGTAATTCTTTGCACACTTCTGGTGCAAACTGTTTATTTGTACAGATCCCATAACGCGCCTCAGGGCCGCAGGTTTACTTGTAGAAATATGAAACATAAGAACAAAGTTGGCATGTTCTGTGCATAAATGTGCCGTCAGCTTTTATCTTTAACTATCGGAGAAGTCCTAATGAAATTCGCAGTCCAGTCTGTCCTCGTTCTGTCCACCTTGGTGTCGGCCACCGCCGCAATGGCTCAGGCCAAAGCGCCTGAGCCGGATTACACCCTGTCTTACAACGTTGGTGTCGTGTCGGACTATCGCTATCGCGGCATTTCGCAGACCACGCTCAAGCCTGCATTGCAAGCCGGCGTCGACTTTGCCCACAAAAGCGGCTTTTATCTGGGTGCATTCGGTTCGAACGTTTCATGGGTGAAAGACTTCAACGGCGCCACCAAGGGCAACTACGAAATTGATTTGTACGGCGGCTTTAAAGGTGCGATCACAAAGGACATCGGTTTTGACGTCGGCCTGATTACTTATCAATACCCAGGTAACAACTCTGGAGCCGCTGGCACGCCGGGTGCGGGTGCTTATTCCAACGCCAACACCACCGAGTATTACGGTGCTTTGTCCTACAGTGTCGTCACCTTCAAATACAGCCGCAGTGCTGGCGACTTTCTGGGTAATAAAAACAGCTCCGGTAGCCAGTACTTCGATTTGACTGCCAACTTCGATCTGGGCAACGGCTACACCCTGACGCCTCACGTCGGTCGTCAAAAGATTCCGGGCAAATTGGGCGTGGCTGACTACACCGATTACTCGCTCGCTCTCGCCAAAGACCTGGGTAACGGTTTAGTGGTCAGTGCAGCAGCAATCGCCACCAACACCCAGAAGCCTGGCTTTTACACCGACCTTAAAGGTAAAGATCTTGGCAAAAGCACGGTCGTTGTTGGCCTGAAATACAACTTCTGATCAGTCTTTAATCATT
>JANOLL010000183.1:0-3409 GCA_031419775.1 Polaromonas sp.
CCAGATGATTGCCAAGGGACACGACTTTCGTCACATCACGCTGGTAGCGGCAACCCACCCCGATAGTGCGCTTTTTTCAAGCGACTTCCGTGCGCCGGAACGCCTTTTCAGCCTGTTGATGCAGGCAGCAGGCCGGGCAGGACGGGCCGCCGAGCAAAGCGCGGCCAGCGAGATGTGGGTGCAAACCTTTCACCCTACCCACCCGCTGTTCGCGGCGCTTCAGGCACACGACTACCCCAGGTTTGCCGCGCAGCAACTGGTCGAACGGCAAGCGGCAGGCCTGTCACCATTCGGTTTTTCCGCGCTGGTGCGTGCCGACGCCAAAGCGCAGGACGTGGCGCAAGGCTTTTTAAACGCTGCAGCCCGCGCTGCACAGGACGGGCAATTGGAGGGTCACACGCACATCACGGCTTACCCGGCGGTTCCGATGACGATTCAGCGTGTCGCCAATGTTGAGCGCGCCCAGATGCTGGTCGAAAGCGCTTCGCGTGTGGCGCTGCAGCGCTTTTTATCAGCCGGGCAGCCAGTGCTGTCTGAGACCCGCAAGCAAAGCGACTTTAAAAGTCTGATTCGCTGGGCGATCGACGTCGATCCGATCGCCATTTAAACCCGGGCTGTATCAGCGCTGCGCGGTCACCATTCCAAAAGAATCCTTAAGCGCCTGCCCGCCAAATTTCTGCGCGTCACCGGCTTGCTTGACCGCAGGCGCCATGCCAAAAAATTCATGCGCCACACCGTTGTAGACCTTGCGCTGCACTTTGACCCCGGCTTTTTTCAGCGCCGCTTCAAGTAAGGCTCCGTCTTCGCGCAGCGGGTCGATCTGGGCATTGATGATGGTGACTGGCGGCAGGCCTGTCAGCTTGGCGTTGACCAGGTCCAGGCGCCGGTCCGCCTTGTTGTCCGGCTTGGCCAGCAATTTGTCAACGAACCAGCCGATCATGGGCTTATTCAGCGGTTTGGCGGTCTCGCTATCTTTATACGACGCGGTATTGAGATTGCCGGTCTGCCCAACCGGGTAGACCGCCAGAATATGCGTCGGTGCCTTCATGCCCGCTTCGCGCACCGCGACTGCCGTGGCCAGCGCAAGATTGCCACCGGCGCTCTCACCGGCCAGAGCGATGCGCGCTGGATCCCCTTTGATGGAGGCAGCGTTGGTGGCCACCCATTTATAAGCTGCCAGGGCGTCGTCCCACGCAGCCGGGAATTTCGCCTCTGGCGCGCGCCGGTAATCAACCGATACGACAACCGCCTGCGCTTGCTTGGACAGGCCGCGTGCGCCACCGTCATAGACCTGTTTGTCGGCAATCACCCAGCCACCGCCATGAAAATAAACCACGACTGGAAAAGGCCCCGCGCCGTCGGGCGTGTAGATGCGCGCCGGGATGTCGCCGGTCGCCCCCGGAATCTCGCGGTCAACACTGACCACGCCAGGCACCAGTGCCTTGGTCGAGGTGTCCTTGCCCTGCTTTTTCAGCAGCGACATCACCGCATCGGCAGGGGTGGGCTGCTTGCGCGCCTCTACCGGTGACAGCGTTTCAATCGGCTTGCCACCGAGCGATGCCAACTCATCCAGCACGGCCTGCATGTCGGCATCGGCCTTGAAGGACGTGCCGGTCTTGGACATAGCCGCACCAGCTACCGGCTTGTCAGCGGCCTGTGCGAGCGGCGACAGCATCATGGCTCCGGTCGCAAGACTGCTCAAGGTTATGGCAGCGATACGCGATGCGGCCAGCTTGGAGCGCAAAAAAGGGGGACGGGTTAAAAGTCGAAAATTTTGCATTAATCAGATTTCCATGAACGTTGGTTCAAAAGGGGACGGCCGGGGGAAGGGCCAGGGGTAGGGCCAGGGTGAGGCACAAGTTATGCGCCAACTAGGGCCGCATCTGCATCAGCTCGGCCTTGCGGGCTGCCATCTGGGCGCCTAGCGCATTCATGTTCAGCGCCGCGGCCTTGGCTTTGGGAAACATCTCGTTTTGTTCTTCCTTGACATGGTGCTTGACGTATTCCGACAGCACCTTGACCTTGGCATCAAACATTTCGCCGTCCGGCTCCCGGAACTCAACCTGTTTGATCAGGTCCTTCAAGGTGGCATGTTCCACCGTCGCTTCTGGCACCAGTTCCTTGTCATTCAATGCCGCCTTGACTGCAGGGTAAAAAATTTCTTCTTCGACCTGGGCATGAACGGTCAACTCGGTGCAAATCTGCCCGATCAGCTGCTTTTTCCGGGCAGTCGAACTGGTTTTTTCATAATCGTCGAACAAGTCGCTGACCAGTTTATGGTCGGCACGAAGCAGGGCAGTTGCTTGCTGCGGTCTGGCCGGGGTTTTAGCGGCCGATCTAGTGGTGGGGATGGCTTTGGTGCTCATGAAGGTTTCCTGGTTGGACAGTGGGACATTCCCACAAAATGAGCCCTCATGGTGGCGTCGGCGCTCAATGCCAAACGTCGGACAGCCCACGCCATGGCTGTAGGTCAGCGTCCTGCACCAGACGGTGTCAAGTCAGCCAGAACACCGCCGCTGAAAAGGTAAAAAACGCCAGCACGGTGGACAGCAGGATGATGCGTGCAATGCGTCCGTTGTCGGCACCGAAACGCTCGGCCAGCAGCGCCACGTTGCTGGCACTGGGCAGGGCAGCGACCAGCACCACGACGGTCAACGCGAAGCGGTCGAGTGGCAAGCCGAGCGCGATTGCACCTAACCCCACAAGCCCAACCAGGACCGGATGCACCACCAGCTTGATCAAGGCTACCGGCACATAGTCAGCCAGGGGTGTGGACTGTGTGCTATTGATTTGAGAGCGAGCCAAGACTGCACCTATGGTAAACAGCGCAACCGGCGAGGCCGCATCGGCCAGTAACCCGACCGTCTGCAGCACCGGCAACGGCAAGGTCAGCGCCAGGCCAGACGAGACCGCGCCCAGCAATATTGCCCACGGCATCGGGTTGAGCGCCACCCCCAGCAGGGCCTTGCGCGCCGCGACTTCGGCACCCTGCTCATCGGCCGAGTCCATCTGCGACAGCGCGATACACAGCGAACTGGTCACCACCAGGTCAATCACAATCGTCACGATGGCGGGCCCGGCCGCCGGGGCCCCCAGCAGCGCGACCAGCAGCGGCACACCCATGAAACCGGTATTGGGGAAGGCCCCCACCAGCGCGCCAAATGAAGCATCGTTCCAGCCGATACGACCTCGACGCGTGACGGCGATCGTCAAGGCCACCATCAGCATCGCGCAGAGCAGATATACCGCCACCAGAGTGCCATCGAGTAACTGGGAAATCGGCGTGCTGGAACCAAACCGGTACAGCATGCAGGGCAAGGCGAAATACAGCACAAAGGTGTTGAGCCCGGGAATTGCAACTTGCGGCAGCATCACGCGCCGGGTCGCAATGTAGCCGCACAGCACCAGC
>JANOLL010000184.1:0-1762 GCA_031419775.1 Polaromonas sp.
GGCCACGCTTGGCCATCACCACGTCTTTGAGTACCTGCGGTACGCCCAGGCCGTCAATCGTGGGTAGCGTTGCCGGGATCACCCGCATGACCATGCCGACCTTGCCTTGTTGGATAAAGGCGTTGACGCGAAAGCGACCGATGCCCGGCGGAGAAATGGCAAAGTTGCATTCCTTGGTGCGTTCAAACTCGGCAGCCTGCTTGTCGTTCATGATGGCCCGCGCCAGCGCCATCGTGTGCCCCGCGTTGAGCGGCTGCGGCGACACTTTGGTGATCTTCCCGTCGACCTTCATGGCGGGAGGGAATTCGCCGGTAATGAACAGGTCGCTGCCATTGCGGCTCACCATGAGCTTGAGCAGGTCGTTGATGAATTTACTGGCCTGGTCGCGTTCCATGTGCGCCTCTTTTCAAACGACGGATGCCAACAGCACGGTCATTTTGTTAGTAGTGTCAAAAAAATACCATCTTCGCATTCCCAGGCAGGGGCCGCGGGACTGGCTTCGCCAGACCGCAGGCGCAGCGGCCCCCTCGGGGGGCAGCGCAGTACACGAAGTGACAAGCGTGGGGGCCATGTCTAGCCGGGGAAGTTCTCGGGTATTTTTGCCTTGCCACGTGCTTCCGCAGCAGAAATGACGTTACGTTTGACCAGCTCGGTCAGGTTCTGATCCAGCGTTTGCATCCCCACGCTGTTACCTGTCTGGATCGACGAATACATTTGTGCCACTTTGGCTTCGCGAATTAAATTGCGGATCGCGCTGGTTCCCAGCATGATTTCGTGTGCGGCAACGCGGCCCGAGCCGTCCTTGGTTTTGCACAGCGTTTGCGAAATCACTGCCTGAAGCGATTCAGAGAGCATGGAGCGGATCATTTCTTTTTCTTCGGCAGGGAAAACGTCAATGATCCGGTCTACCGTTTTGGCGGCGCTTGAGGTGTGCAGGGTTCCAAACACCAGGTGACCGGTTTCCGCTGCTGACATCGCAAGCCGTATGGTTTCGAGGTCGCGCATTTCGCCCACCAGAATGGCGTCGGGGTCTTCACGCAAGGCGGACTTGAGCGCCGCGTTAAAACTCAGCGTGTGCGGTCCCACCTCACGCTGGTTGATGAGGCATTTTTTCGATTCATGCACAAACTCGATCGGGTCTTCTACCGTCAGGATATGGCCGTACTCGGTTTCATTTAAAAAGTTGACCATCGCCGCCAGCGTGGTGGATTTTCCGGAGCCGGTTGGGCCGGTAACCAGCACCATGCCGCGCGGCTTGAGCGCGAGGTCGCCAAAAATCTTGGGCGCATTGAGCTGCTCCAGCGTCAGAATTTTGGACGGGATGGTTCGCAGCACCGCGCCAGCACCGCGGTTGTGGTTGAAGGCATTGACGCGAAAGCGCGCCAGGCCGTCAATTTCGAAGGAGAAATCGACCTCCAAAAACTCTTCGTAATTCTTGCGCTGGGTGTCGTTCATGATGTCATACACCATGGCATGCACCTGCTTGTGGTCCAGCGGATCGACGTTGATGCGTCGCACATCGCCATGCACCCGGATCATGGGCGGCAGTCCCGCAGACAGGTGCAGGTCAGACGCCTTGTTTTTGACGCTGAAAGCCAGTAGCTGGGTAATATCCATCCCGGCGAATCCTTTAAACGGTGCAGAATTAAGAGTCGTGACGCGACAGAGTTTACAGTTGGATTATGACGACGATTGTGCGCAACCTTCAGCTGGTCCGGGACCGTATCACCATGGCCTGTGTGGCCGCCGGGCGCAATCCGTC
>JANOLL010000185.1:0-1746 GCA_031419775.1 Polaromonas sp.
GCGTGCGTATTTATTGGGCTATAGACCAATTTAACACTTAAAAACGTAACTCTCAGGACCCGACGCTTTGGGGCCGGACAGCCTGAGCCAGGTGTGGGTACGCGATGACCCGGCACGTGCGCTCGATTTCTTGTCGCTCACCGCGATTTCGGATGTGTTTTACCCTCGCGTGTGGCTGCGCCGGCCCGTGCGTGTACCGGCTGGCACGGTGTCGATGACGACTTATTTCCATGCCAGCAGCGCGCAACTGCGCGAAGTTGGTACCGGGTATATCTTGTGTCAGGCCCAGGCCCAGGCTTTTCGGCATGGCTTTTTTGATCAGACCGCGCAGCTCTGGAGCGAAGCCGGCACGCTGCTCGTGACCAGTACCCAGCTGGTGTACTACAAGGAATAACCAAACATGAACTCACCCTCCGCCCTCACAGACATTCTGAGCCACACCGATAGCGGCGTGATGACGCTCACGATCAATCGGGTTAACAAGAAGAATTCCTTCACTGCGGCGATGTATGCGGACATGGCCGATGTGCTGGCAAGGGCCGAGCAGGATGCTGCAGTGCGGGTGCTGGTGATCCAGGGACACGAAACCATCTTTTCCGCCGGCAACGATATTGGCGATTTTTTGAACCAGCCGCCGTCTGATGCCGACGCGCCGGTATTTCGTTTTTTGCGAGGCCTGAGCGGCTTCAGCAAACCGATCGTGGCGGCGGTATGCGGCCCGGCGGTCGGTATTGGCACCACGCTGTTGTTGCACTGCGACCTGGTTTATGCGGGCGACAACGCGGCGTTTTCCATGCCCTTTGTCAATCTGGGTCTGTGCCCGGAGGCCGCCTCCAGCTTGCTGGTGCCGCAGTTGATGGGTTACCCGCGAGCGGCTGAGGCGCTGATGCTGGGAGAGCCCTTCATGGCCGAGACAGCTCTTGAGGTCGGACTGGTCAACCGTATCGTGCCGCCAGCTGAGGTGCATGCGCTGGCCCAGCGTCAGGCGCAAAAACTGGCGGCCAAGCCCACCCGGGCGTTGATGGAAATCAAGCGCCTGATGAAGCAGGGCAACAGCCGACTGGTAGCCGATCGCATGACGGAAGAAATCAACAGTTTTGGCCGGCTGTTGTCCGAGCCAGCCGCGCAAGAAGCCTTCGCGGCCTTCATTGAAAAGCGCAAGCCCGATTTTTCTGCGGTTTGATTCGGCCTGGCGTACAAGTGTGAGTGCACGCGCATTGCTCGCAATTCCCGATGGACGTAGGCAGCTTCAGTTTGGCATAGTCAGGGCGCAAACTGGAAATGTAATCGTCGTAGAAACTTTGGCACGGGTATAGAAACAGGAACACCAACATGACTCACCGCAGAATTTTTTTGGCCGCCGGCCTCAGTACCATAGGCGCTGGCTTGGCAAGTCTTGCCGGCTGTGCCAGCATGACAGCTGACCGAGGCTGGACAACGCTGGTGGACGGCGCGACCATGCAGAACCTCGACGGCTGGACCCAGCTGGGTGCGGGAAACTGGAGCTTTGTCGATGGCACACTGCAGGGCAAGAACGGCAAGGCTGGCTTTCTGGTGTCGAAGGAATCCTATGCGGACTTCATGATTCGGGCAGAATTTTGGGCAGACGAAGATGCCAACAGCGGCATCTTCATGCGCGCCAAAGACCGCAACAAGGTGGGGGCTGACAATTCTTACGAAGTCAACATCTACGATAAACGGCCCGACCAGAGTTACGCCACTGGCGCTATTGTCGACTTTGCAAAA
>JANOLL010000186.1:0-3028 GCA_031419775.1 Polaromonas sp.
CGCGCGTGCAGCACCTGGTAGCACAGCGCAAGCGCCAGAACGACCGGCGCAATCATGGCAAACGATTTGAACAGGCTGCCCACGCCTATCGCCAGGCCAGCCAGCAATGGAAAAGCCCAGCGGGAGGCTAGGTGCCGGGTGGGGGCCCAGGCGATGACAAAAAACACGCCGAAGAGCCAGAAGGTTTCAGGCGCACTGGTCAAATAGGGACGGCCAAAGCGGTAGGTGCTGAAAAACGAGAGGTAGATGATGGCTGCGATGGCGCCCATGGCGACAGCCTGACCGCGTTTGGCAGTAAGCGGCGAGCCAGTGCGGTTTGATGACGTCAACGGCAGCGCGATCTCTTCAAGAAGGATTTTGCATGTCAACAATCCCACCATCGCGGCGATCGCCCAGGAGTAAAACAGGCTGGGCAAGCGCAGGTTCAACAGGGTCCAGTGTTCGCCCCAGCCGCCTGCCACCATGGCTTGCCAGAACAACAGAGGCGGCTTGGTGTTGCGCATGAAATCGAACGAGCTGACCAGTGGCAACCAGTGGCCGCTTTCTGCCGTGAGACGCGCGATATGCATATAGACCAGTTCGTCACCGTTGCGCGGGATGTGATCGCCCCCCAGCCCGAACAAGTACCCCAGCGCCACCGCGATGCAGAGCGTCAGCCAGACATGATGTGGCGCCAGGCCACGTTCAAGTTTGTCGGAGTCGCTCAAGGCTGGCCCTTGCCGCCGCTGCGGCGAAAGGTCAGACGGTCGTTGGCGACAAAATTGAAAATGCTGGACAGTGCAATCGCCACCAGATTGGCCACGATGTAATGCAGATAACTCGCCAGCGACTTGGTCATTACGGACTGGATTGCAATCGAGATGCCCGCCGCCATCACATATTTAAAAAATAGCACCAGCACGACCGGACTGGCTTCGTACTGTCGGTCGCGCCAGGTCAGCCGGCGATTCCAGTAAAAATTACTCATGGTGGCCACGGTAATCGCTGTCGCTATGGAGTAGTTCAATCGCGACTGGAAGTCGGCGATCTGCAACAGCAGGAATTCCTGACAGCTGTACAACACGGCAATATTGATGAAAGTCCCGCTGGCGCCCACGAGGCCAAACTTGATGAAACGCCAGCGTGCCATGGGCTGAAGTCTGGCCGGCAAGAGGCTGACCAGCCTTTCTGCAACGCGACGGAGAGACATCAGGCGGCGGCTCCAGATGACGCTAGGCACTCCCGGGCCTTGGCCAAAACGGCTTCGGGCCCAATCACTTTGAGGCACTGGTTATCACCATCGCAAAACGAAGCGCGGTGGTTGTAGGCACTCAAGCACGGGGAGCACGGCCATTGGCTGTAAAACGAATAACAGCGGGGCGTGACTGGTGCATACAAGCTGGGTGTTTCGGGACCAAAAAGCATCACGGTCCAGATCGGGGTGAGGGCGGCAAATTGTCCGGGTCCGCCATCATTCGTTACCAGCAGACGGGCCACATGAAACAGCGCCAGCAGCTCTGCAATGCTCCGGGTGTAGCCGGTGAGATCAATCACCGGTCCGTGTGCGGCAGCCCGGCGCACGCTGGCGACCAGCTCTTGGGCCAGCTCCCGGTCGTCCTTCAGGCCAATCACCGCCACGGCGTAACCGTCCGCCACCAAGCCTTCGCACAGCGCGGTGTAAGAGGCCAGCGGCCAGGCGCGTATCGGCAAAATGCCGCCGCCCGGATAGATCAGCACCAAGGGTTTGTTGGAGGTGTCGGGAAAGTCTTGCACTAGGCGCGCCGCGATGCCGTCTGTGAGCAGCGGATCCAGCTGCACAAACGGCGGCGGCTGACCCGAGCGGGTGACGGCCGCCATCAAGGGCAGTTTTGATTTGGGCACGCTGGTCGAATCGATCGCGCGCGCCAGCGTCAAAAACTGGGCGCTGATATGGTGATAGGGGTTGTACGGCACCGGCCGATTGATGTGCGAGCCGCGGTACAAACCTTCCTGGGTGTGGCGGTGAAAACCAACCCGGATGGCTGCGCCACTCGCATACGACAGCAAGCTGCTGACACGTGAAAACAGCTCGCAGTCAATCGCCACGTCTACCCGGGCGCGCCGCAACGCGACAATCGCCTGCCACAAGCTGGTAAGCAGCGACGACAGAGATTGGTCATCCACCGTGTGCACATGTACTGGATCGATGACGCGCATCAGATCAAGGATTTCCCGATTTTTTCTAAACAAAAGCGCATGGAGTTCCGCATCGGGATAGCGCGTTTTCAGCCGCGTGAACATGTCGTGCGCCAACACCAGACTGCCCATTTCTGACAGCAGGATGATCACGATGGCGCGTGGCGCCTGATCCGCCTGACTGACGGTTTTGGCCTTGAAGCGGCTGATCACGGCGTCGGCTAACGATACCGCGGCGCACAGCGGTATGCCGACCCAGCGGTCAATCCAGCGTTGAACAGCGAGGTTCACGCCCTACACCCCTCTCGCACGATCAGCATGGAAGCGGGCGGCCCAGGTGCCGAACACGCCCTGATCGAGGGCATCCCTGACTTCCTGCATCATATGGAGGTAGTAATGCAGGTTATGGATGCTGGACAACATGGGCCCCAGCATTTCACCGCAACGGTCCAGGTGGTGCAGGTAGGCACGGCTGAAATTCCTGCAGGTATAGCAACGGCAGCTCATGTCTATCGGCGCGTCTTCGGTCTTGTAGCGCGCGTTGCGTATTTTCAGATCGCCAAATCGCGTGAACATATGGCCATTGCGGGCGTTGCGGGTCGGCATCACACAGTCAAACATGTCGACGCCCGCGGCGACACCTTCCACCAGGTCTTCCGGGGTACCCACGCCCATCAAATAGCGCGGCTTGGTGGCGGGCAGACGGTGTGGCGTGTGCGCCATGATGCGCTGCATTTCTTCTTTGGGCTCGCCTACGCTGACGCCGCCAATTGCGTAGCCCGGCAGATCAAGCTCGACCAGCGCGTCGAGCGACTCCTGGCGCAGGTTTTCAAACATGCCGCCCTGCACAATGCCAAACAGCGCGTTGGGGTTC
>JANOLL010000187.1:0-3331 GCA_031419775.1 Polaromonas sp.
CGCGTGACGCCCTGACCCGACTTGAAAACATGATCAGCATGGCGGTAGCAAGCCTGCCAACCAAGGCCATGCGCCAGCAGATCAGCTCAGCGATCAGTGTGGTCGTGCAGGTGGCGCGACTCACAGACGGCAAGCGCAAGGTGATTTCTGTCCAGGAGATCACCGGTATGGAAGGTGAAGTCATCACGATGCAAGAAATCTTCACTTTCAAGCAAACCGGGCTAGGCGAAAACGGCGCTGTGGTGGGGTATTTCTGCGCTACCGGCGTTCGACCGAAATTCATTGAGCGCTTGCAGGCCTTCGGCATCAGCGTTTCAGAAAAGCTTTTTGACCCCACCCGCCAGTACCACTGAAGGGAACCAACATGGATTACCTCTACTACCTTTTTGCTACGCTCATTTTCATCGCCGTAGTGCTGATGGTCGAGGGCTTGTACCTAAGCTGGAATTCTACAAAGGGGCCCGAAGCCGAGCGGGTAGCACGTCGATTGCGGGTCATGTCTGCGGGCGGCTACGCCGACCAGCAAATGATTTCAATCACCAAAGAACGACTGCTGAGTAACGCCCCCCTGCTGCAGCAGCTGCTGATCAGGATTCCGAGGGTAGGCGCGCTGGACAGACTGCTGCAGCAGTCAGGGCTGACATGGAGTGTGGCGGATGTGCTGGGCATGACGCTGCTGACTTTCGTGGTGGTTTTCTTTGCCAGCAGTTATTTTGCAATTCCCTTGCTGCTACAGCTAGCGCTTGCCGGTAGTCTGGCTACAGTGCCTATTCTTTTGGTCTCGCGGGCAAAGAGCAAGCGCCTGACCCGAATTGAAAACCAGTTACCGGATGCACTGGACTTGATGGGTCGTGCACTGCGCGCAGGGCATGCCTTTCCCACCGCACTCAAAATGGTGGGAGATGAAATGAACGACCCGCTGGCGGCGGAGTTTCGAATTGCCTTTGACGAGGTGAACTTTGGCATTTCGATGCCGGACGCCCTGTCGAACATGGCCACGCGCGTGCCGAGCACTGACCTGCGCTATTTTGTAATTGCTGTGTTGATCCAGCGCGAGACCGGCGGCAACTTGTCGGAGCTGCTGACCAGCATCAGCGCCATCATTCGCGACCGTATCAAACTCATGGGTCAAGTGAGGGTGCTGTCGGCCGAGGGCAAGATGTCTGCCTGGGTGCTGGGCTTGCTGCCCTTTGGCGCAGCCATGATGATTCAGCTGACCAACCCCAAGTTTCTTGAGGTGCTGTACACCGACCCTGGAGGCCGCAAGATGCTGGCTGTTGCCTTCACCATGATGGTGTTTGGCGTGCTGGTGATGCGCAAGATTATCCGCATTCGGGTGTGATGTGAGCCGCCTCTATTTTTCAGGAGATTTGCCATGACTACCCTGCAACTTGCGTTTTTGGGATTGATATTTGTAGCGGTTTTTGGTGCGGTGATTCTGGTGGTGCGGATGTTTGCGGCCAACCCGATTCAAGATCGTCTGGATGCGATTGTGGGCCGGCCCACCCCAGTCGCGAGTGACGAGCCGGGCCAGTGGTTGGCACAGATCATTAAATTAAGTGGACCGCTGGCCAAGTTGTCACTGCCCGACGAAGGTTGGGAAAAATCCGCCTTGCGTGCACGCTTTATGAATGCGGGGTTTCGCCAGGCTTCTGCTCCAGCACTTTACTTTGCAGCCAAAACAGCACTGGCCATCATCCTGCCACTGATTGCCTTTTTTGTGCTCAGCACCTCCAATGCCAAGTACGGGACCAATACCCTGCTGTTCTGGCTGCTGGGGGCCGCGTCAGTCGGTTATTACCTGCCTAACATCCTGCTGCAAAACCTGGTCTCGAAGCGCCAGCGGGAGGTTTTCGAAAGCTTTCCCGACGCCCTTGATTTGATGACTGTCTGTGTCGAGGCGGGTCTTGCCATGGACGCAGCACTCGCCAGAGTGGCAACGGAAATTGGCCTGAAAAGCGCTGTGTTGAGCGAGGAGCTCCAATTGGTCACACTGGAGCTGCGAGCGGGTAGCTCCAAGGAAAAGGCCCTGCGAAACCTCGCACTGCGTACCGGCGTCGATGACGTGGACGCATTGGTGGCCATGCTGATTCAGTCGGAGCGGTTTGGTACCAGCATTGCAGACTCCCTGCGCGTTCAATCCGACCAGCTTCGCACCAAGCGGCGTCAGCGAGCCGAGGAACAAGCGGCAAAAATTGCTTTGAAGCTGCTTTTTCCGCTGATTTTTTTCATCTTCCCGTCTTTGCTGGTGGTCCTTATGGGGCCAGCCTTCATTCAGATTTACAGGGTGCTGCTCCCCACCATGAGCGGCGGCAACTGACAAGAAAGAGGAAATCACCATGTTTAAACTTCGTCCTATTGCGCTTGTTCTGGGTGCCGGCCTGCTTCAAGCCTGTGCCACCCCACCTGCTCCGCCCGCTGTCACCATGCAGCCAGTATTGCAAGTGCGTAATTCGGCAGACCAGACCGCTGCAACCTATTTCAGGCTGGGCAAATACCATCAGGAACGCGGCGAGACCGATCTAGCCCGCACCGCTTACACCGAATCGATTGCGCTCGACGGCAGGCAGCTCGAGCCACGTAATGCACTGGCAGCCATTCACTTTCAGCAAGGCCGATTTGACGAGGCCAAGACCTTGCTACAACAGCTGGTGGCAGAGTTTCCGTCCATGGCGCATCCGTACAACAATTTGGGCTACATCCAGTACATGCAAGGCGATTACGCTGCCGCAACGAACACTCTGCAGCGCGCCCTTGCTCTCGACGCCAAGAACGAGCGGGCCCGAAATAACCTGGACGCAGCACGGGTCGCCGTAGCGAGTCGGCGTGAAGCCGTGCCGGTCGCATCCAATCCAGCGAACACAACGACCGAGTCGAATGCTTTGAATCTCGAAAATGCGAAGTTGCCAGTCGCGGTGGCCGTCAACACACCTCCCGATGTTCGAAACGCCGTGATGGCCACGGTGCAGTCTTCACCAACGCCTGCACCTGTGTTGGTTACCTCATCACGTATGGAGTTGGTAGCCGTTGCGCCAAATGTGTACGACCTCAGGCTGAAGTCCTCAACCGCCCTATCGATGCCGGCCCCATCATCGCGGCTGGAGCTGGTTGCCCTGGCACCAGATGTCTATGAGCTCAAGCTCAAATCGACCCCGGCCATCGCATCCTCTCCAGCCAACGACGCACCCGAAAAGTCCATATTGGCCAATGCCCCATCCCTTGTCAGCAAAGCTGCACGATTGGAAGTAGCAAATGGTAATGGGGTAGAAGGCATGGCCAAACGCATCGGCAGTGTGCTCGGGCAGCAAGGCATCGCGGTCAACCGGCTGAC
>JANOLL010000188.1:0-4441 GCA_031419775.1 Polaromonas sp.
ATTGAACTCGAAGTTTGGGAAATGCCGGCGCTGGCGTTTGGCTCCTTCGTGGCGGGTATTCCGGCTCCGTTAGGCATCGGGACGCTGGCGCTGGAAGATGGGAGCCAGGTTCAGGGCTTCGTCTGCGAAGCCCACGCCACGCTGGACGCACAGGACATCACGCACCACGGCGGTTGGCGGGCATTTTTAAGCGCCCGGGCGTGAACCGGTTTGGTGCGCTTATCGCTTCGCGACCTAGGCAGGCGTGGCATGCAATTTGCTGGATGACCGTTAGCAGGTTGAGCTTTTCGGTGTGTCGCAAGACAGGCATCAATACTTCGACTTAGGTGCACTAGGGTTCCGGTCACTGAACGATTTATTCAGTTGATGTCTGGTCCGAGAGTGCACCGGCCTCATCTGAGGCTCCACGGAGGGACAAAAGCCCGGGAGAGCGACGGTCGCATCGTCTTTCCCTGCGCTTTTCTTTCACTTTTTGGAGTTTACTCATGGGCTCATCACGTTTTTCAGTCCTATCGACTGGTTCAGACAACTTTCTGGCGCGGTGGTTGAAGCCACTGACGGGTGTCGCGCTGACGTTGGCGGCTAGCGCTGCCCTCGCCGCTGGCCCCACTCCCATGAAGATCGGCACGGTGGTGTGGATAGGCTATGGCCCGTTCTACGTCGCCGAGGCGCTGGACCTCTACAAAAAGTACAACCTCAAGGTATCCTTGCAGGTGTTTTCCGACCCGGCGCTGATTCCCGCAGCGATGGCCAGCGGCGCAGTCGATGGCGGCATGCTGACCTATGACCAGGTGGTGGGTCAGGTGGCTGCCGGCCAGATGCAAAAAGTGGTCATGCCGATTGACTACTCCAACGGTGGTGACGCCATCGTGGCTGACAAGACCATTACCAAAATCGCTGATTTCAAGGGCAAAAAGATTGGCTTCAACCCGCTTTCGCCTTCCGATTTTTTGCTGTCCTACGCCCTGAAAACCGCTGGTCTGTCCGACAAGGACATCACGCCTGTGAGCATGACGCCTGAAGCGGTTCCTGCGGCCATGGCTTCGGGTCAGATGCCGATTGGCGTGACCTATGAGCCCAGCCTGTCGCAAATTCTCAGCCAGGGCGGCGGCAAGAAGTTCAATGTGGTGTTCTCGTCCAAAAACGCGCCTGGCCTGATCGCCGACGTGCTGGTGTTTGACGAGAAGGTTATCAAGGCAAAACCGACAGAAATCACCGGCATCACCAAAGCCTACCTCGATGGCATGGCCTACATGAAGGCCAAACCGGACGAGTCAGCCAAAATCATTGGCAAGTTCATGGGCGTCACTGCCAAGGAAGTCAAGGAGCAACTCTCGGGTGTCTACAACATTCCCCTGGCCGAAATGCCCAAGGCGTTTGTGAAATCGACGGCGACGACCTCTTACTACGGCAGCGGTGAAGTGATTGGCCAATTGCTCAAGGCCAAAGGGCAAATCAAAACCATTCCCGCGACCGAAGCGACCTTTGATGCCCAGTTTGTGACGGCGCTGACCAAAAAGTAAAGATCTTCCCCAGTCGCAGGGCTGCAGGCAGAACCATTCCGCTTCCGCAAAGGTCCAACCGGCATGACTTCCGTCTCGCCCTATTTTCGATATCCCGACGGTCCGCTCCCGAACCTACTGGCGCTGGGGGTGACGGTACTTGGCTATCCGCTGGGTATCGCGTTGCTGCTGTCGCCAGCTTGGGGCTGGAATGTTCTGGGTTTCGCGCTGGTGGTGCTGACGCTGGTCTGGTCTGCCTACTTTATTCATGAGTTTGCCCATCAGGCCATCTTCACCTCCGCTGATGCCAACGCGCGCTGGGGTACCTTGATGAGCTGGATCAACGGCAGCTGCATTGCGCGGTTTGAGGATATGCGTCGCAAACACATGCGCCACCACGTGGAGCGGGCCGACGTCATCACGTTTGACGTCAGAGGCTTTCTGCTCGCCGCGCCGACCTGGCAGAGAAGGCTGGTTTTGACACTCGAATGGGCCTATTTTCCGGCGGTTGAATTCATGATGCGCGGCTTTGTCATGCTGATGCCTTTCCGCTCGGGTGGCTCGCTGTCGGCAAGAGCGCGCCTACTCTTTGTAGCGGCCGTCCGCATTGCGGGTTGGACGGTACTGGCGCTGGTTTCCGTCAAAGCATTGCTGCTCTACTTTGCGGCCTATCTCGTCTTTATCACGCTGCTGCGCTTTGCCGACTGTTTCCAGCACACCTACGACGCCTTCCCCATTCTGGATGATTCGCCGATTCCCGCTGACAAGTTGCGTGATCGTGCTTACGAGCAACTCAACACCTACAGCGACATCGTCGGAATGAACCACCCATGGCTCAATTTGCTGTGGCTCAACTTTGGTTTTCACAATGCTCACCACGAGCGTCCCACCCTGCCGTGGCATCGGTTGCCGGACTACCACCGCGAGCTATACCCGCAGGGCAATGCCCAGGTAATCACCGTGCGAGAGTTGCTCCGCAGCTTTCACCTCAACCGCGTCAAGCGTATCCTCTCGTCCGACTATGGGCAGGTTGGCGCAGCCGGCACACCGGGACGTGCCGACCAGTTTCTCGGGGCGGTTGGAGTGTCGTTTCTGACGGCTGTATGACGCGGCGATTTGCCCGGCGACAGTGCGGCGACTGCGTTATGTTGGACGGTGAACCGCCACGGTTTGATGGGGGCAGGAATTGAGTCCCCATGATGTGCCCATGAGCCGTTCTTCAAGCTATTTGGTGGCTCAGCCCTCGTCACGCTTGGCTGTGTCGCTATTATTTTTTTCCGCCACCTTGTGGGGGCTGACCTGGTGGCCGGTCAAGGCCTTCGCTGCAGCGGGGCTGTCGGGTCCATATCTGACACTGCTGAGTTATGGCCCCGTGGGTCTGTTCGGGCTCTTTTTTCTGTGGCGTGAACGCGCTAGCTGGCGGCAGCAGGCGGGGTTGCTGGTGCTGCTCGGACTGGTGGGCGGATGGGCCAACACTGCATTCATCAATGCGCTGTTGCTCGGCGACGTGGTTCGCGTGATGTTGCTGTTTTACCTGTCGCCGGTCTGGTCGGTGCTGGGTGGGCGGTTTTTTCTGGGCGAGAAAATCGGGCTCCGGCGAATGTTGGCGGTCGGACTGGCCCTGGCAGGCTTGTGGCTGGTGATTGGTGGGGTGGATGCTTTCAAATCCCCTTTGAGTACCGCTGACTGGCTGGCCTTGTCTGCGGGACTGGCTTTTGCAGGCAACAACCTGATTTCGCGCGCTACCCAGACTGTTCCCATGACCTCCAAAACGCTGGTGGTGTTCACTGGCTGTGGTGTGGTGTCAGCACTTTTTATTGGCGCTCAGGGCCTGCCTGTGCCGGTAATTACCGCCGGGCTGGCCCTGGCCCTGTTGGCCTATGGCTTTGTCTGGATGCTGTTGGCAACCGCCACCTGGCAGTACGGCGTGACGCATCTGGAGACCGGGCGCGCGGGGGTGATTTTGATCACTGAGCTGATTGTCGCGGTGGCCTCGGTGACCTGGTTTGGCGGGGAGCAGTTGTTGCCACGCATGTGGGCTGGTGCCGTGCTGATCGCCGCGGCTTCACTGCTGGAAGCCACTGACACGGCGGTTTCAGGCCCCGGCACAACCGCGCCAGCTCGGCCGATTGCGAGCAAGAAGGACGCTTGAGCACCGTTTACATGAGTTCAAAGGCAGTGCTTCATCCCCCGCACCCGATCAGCCCTGCGCGCACCGCCTTGCTGATAATCGATATGCAGCGGGATTTTCTCGATCCCCAGGGTTACGCCGCCAAGGCCGGTGTCGACATCACGCGTCTGCGCGCCACGATTGCGCCGGTGCAAGCGTTGCTCGCGACGGCCCGAAGCGCCGGCATGCCGGTTATTTTTACCCGCGAAGGCCATCGGCCAGACCTCTCGGACTGTCCGCCAGCCAAGCTGCTCCGCAGCCGTACGGCAGGCGCCGAAATCGGCACACCGGGGCCGATGGGCCGCCTCTTGGTGCGCGGCGAATACGGCCACGATCTGGTCGATGAGATGCAGCTTGGGAGCACGGAACCAGTGATCGACAAACCGGGTTACAGCGCCTTCCATCAGACGGATCTTGACCCGATTCTTCGCGGCAGCCAGATTCATACCTTGCTCATTTGCGGCGTGACGACCGAAGTCTGTGTGCACAGCACGGTACGGGCAGCTACCGACCACGGCTACCACTGCATCACGGTGAGCGATGCCTGTGCGTCGTCCGAACCGCACTTGCAGTTGCCCGCGCTGGAGATGATCGCCGTGGAAGGCGGCCTTTTTGGTGAAGTCACAGTCAGTGGCGCGTTGCTGTCCCGCATGGCAGGCTTGATACGAGACGAGGCCAGATGACCCAGGTTCGCAAACTTTGGCCGCTGCTGACCGCCACGCATCGCTATGACAAATCCATCTCGACCTACCAGCGTGGCGTTGGCCAG
>JANOLL010000189.1:0-7763 GCA_031419775.1 Polaromonas sp.
CCGCTGGTGCGGCGTCGATTACCTGACGTTTGAATCGACTGCTGCCAAGGACGTGCATGTGCTCGGCGATGCGATTTTGGCCGCACCCGCCATGCCCAAAAGCGGTCACATGGCCAACAATCACGGCAAGGTTGCGGCGGCTGCCATCGTGGCGCAGCTGGCGGGCTGGGAAGTGAACCCCGCGCCCATGTTGACCAACACCTGCTACAGCTTTGTTGACGACAAGAACGTGGTCCACGTAGCCAGTGTGCACGAGTATGTGGCGGCTGAAAAAACCTTTAAAACCGTCGCCGGCTCCGGCGGCGTCAGCGCCGGCCCGACCGAATTGGAAGGCCGCTACGCGTTGAGTTGGGCCAGCAACATCTGGGCTGACAGCCTCGGTTAGCCCCCACGTTAGTAAGTAGCCCCCACGGTCGTTCGCTTCGCGTAACTTCCTGCCCCCGAGGGGGCCGCTGCGCCTGCGGTCTGGCAAAGCCAGTCCCGCGGCCCCTGCTGGCAGGTCGAAAGCCCTGCTATTTCGTGCCGTGCTTCCGCTATATTTTTAATAGCTGTTTACGCATATGCCGATTGGGCCAGAGGCTTATTTCATTCATAAAATAGCCTGAATTGCCGCGCTAAAGCCCTGTCTGGCATAAAACTCAGGTCATCGCTGCTGCGCCCGGCCTGCATGTGACTGGTCTAATACGGTGATGGCCGCCGGCTTCGCTGCGGTTGATCTGGCTGGCTCCTGCAATCGGGATGCTGGCCCCACGAAATTCATGCAAGACAAATCCACCCAAGTCCCGCTGTGGCGCCAGCTACAGGGCGCGGCCTCGATATTGATGGCGGTGCGCGATGGCCAGTCGATGACGGCGGCGCTGCCAGATGTTGATGCTGCGCTTCGGCCCGGCGTGCAGGCCCTCAGTTTTCATGCGCTGCGCTGGCTGGGCCGCGCCGAGGCGTTGCGCCAGCAGCTCGCCAAACGCCCACCACCGCCTGAAGCCGACGCACTGCTTTGTGTGGCTTTGGCTTTAGCCTGGAACGAAGAAAACGCGCCCTACAGCGTTCACACACTCGTCGACCAGGCTGTGGAAGCCGCCAAACGCAGCGAAGCCACCACGCACCAGGTGAGCTTTATCAATGGCTGCCTGCGCCGATTCTTGCGTGAGCGAGACGCGTTGGTGCTGCGTACCGACAAGAATCCTCAAGCCGTCTGGAACCATCCCCAATGGTGGATAGACCGCTTGCGGCGCGACCATCCCGAGCAGTGGCAGGCAATCCTGCAGGCCAACAATATCCAGCCGTCGCTTATTTTGCGAATAAATGAGCAAAAAACCACTCAAGCCGAATATTTGCGGGCGCTGAATGCTATTAATATAGTAGCATTACCACTAGGACAAGTGGGCGTGATTCTGGCCAGTGCGCAGGCCGTGCCGAGCCTGCCGGGTTACGCCGAGGGACTTTTCTCAGTTCAGGACGCTGCTGCACAACTTGCTGCCCCCCTGTTGTTGAAAGGCCTTGCTCCTGCAAGTGGATCGACTGACCCACTCAGGATTCTCGACGCTTGCGCAGCGCCCGGAGGAAAAACGGCGCATCTGCTGGAACTCGCAGACTGCCACGTGACGGCGCTGGATGTAGATGCCAAGCGCTGTGAGCGGATGGCCCAAAATTTACAGCGCTTGGGTTTGCGGGCGCAAATAGTGGTCGGCGATGCCGTCCAGCCTGCCAGCTGGTGGGACGGTGAGTTGTTCGACGGTATTCTGCTTGACGCGCCGTGCACCGCATCGGGCATCGTCCGGCGCCATCCTGATGTCCGATGGCTTCGACGTCCGGGCGACGTGGTCCAACTGGCGGGCATCCAGTCTCAACTCCTCAAAACGCTGTGGCCCCTGCTCAAGCCAGGTGGACGCTTGGTGTATTGCACCTGTTCGGTTTTCCGGGCTGAAGGCGAGGCCCAGGTAGAAACGTTTCTTGCACACCACACAGACGCTGGTTTAATGCCGTCGCCAGGCCATTTGCTGCCCCAAAGCTGCGTATCTGGTCCGGTCTTCCCGGACAATTTGTCAGGTGAGCACGACGGTTTCTATTACGCAGTCCTGGAAAAGCGCCGTGCTTGATGTGGTGGCAAGGGTTCTGGCCGTTCCGTTGCGATGTGTTGTTCTGACCTGTGTCTGCTTGTCCGCGCCTGCCTTTGCAACTGAAATTACCCAATTGAAAGTCGAGCGCAGCGATGATGGCATTTATTTGTCTGCAATCGTGCAGTTTGACCTGCCACCCGTGGTTGACGATGCGCTGCAGAAAGGCATCCCCATGTTTTTCGTGGTCGAGGCCGACATTTTTCAGAATCGCTTGTACTGGACGGACAAGCGGGTCGCCAGCGCAACCCGAACCATCCGCCTGGCGTTCCAGCCATTGACCCGTCGCTGGCGTGTCAATATTGTCAGCGGTGTGATCAGCAGTTCTGCTGGACTCCGCGCTACTTTGAATCAGAATTACGACACCCTGACTGAGGCCCTGTCTGCGGTTCAGCGCCTCTCACGTTGGAAAATCGCGGACCCTGCCGAGCTGGACTTGGACGTGGCGAACAAGCTTGAATTTAGTTTCAGTCTTGACTTGTCGCAGCTCCCGCGACCTTTCCAAATCGGCGTAGCCGGCCAGAAAGACTGGACGATTGCAGTCAAAAAAATCGAACGTCTGAATATGGGCTCGATTCGACCTGCCAATGGTGCCGCGGGCATCAACGACCGACCTGCGGCAGCGCCACAGTGAATGAGTTGACATGGTGAGCCTGGAGCGTAACGGCACTTCGCTTAAGAGCAGCCGGGCCTTCCGCTGGACCGTCGGCGTGGGTGCAGGCACGGTGGTGGCGCTGGGGCTAGTGCTGCTTTTTTTGCTTACCCAAGCGACCGGCAACCGAGAGCTCTACGAGCGCAATTACGCCCGCCTGTTCATCCTGAACATTGTGGTGGCGGTGTTGCTGCTGCTGGTAATTGGCTGGATCGTGACGCGGCTCTTGCTTCGATTGCGGCGCGGCCGTTTCGGCAGCCGGCTGCTGGTCAAACTTGCCGCCATCTTTGCGCTGGTCGGGCTGGTGCCTGGCTTGATGATTTATGTGGTGTCCTACCAGTTTGTTTCCCGATCAATTGAGAGCTGGTTTGATGTCAAGGTCGAAGGCGCGCTCGATGCTGGACTGAACCTGGGCCGCGCGACGCTTGATGCCATGGCCCTGGAACTCGGCAACAAAACACGACAGGCGGCATCGCAGGTGGCGGAAACCCCGGACGCCATCGCTGGCTTGACGCTGGAACGCCTTCGCGATCAGCTATCAGCTTCGGATGTGGTGTTGTGGACAGCGGCGGGCCAAGTGATCGCCAGCGTCGGTGATTCCCGCTTCACCATCAACCCCGAACGGCCGGCTGCACAACAGTTTCGTACGGCCCGGTCCAATCGTGTTGTCACGCAGATTGAGGGACTTGATGAGTTGGGACCGACCGGAACAGGCGAGCTTTCCAGCGGTATGGTGACGGCACCCCTTGCTCCGATCCCGGCTCGAATCAAAGCCATTGCGGTGGTCAACAGTCCCAATGTTGGCTTGCTCGGCGAGGCGCGTTTTTTACAGATCACCCAAACCATTCCAGTGTCGGTGGTGGCCAACGCCATTGCGGTGCAGGAAGCCAACCGGGAATACCAGGAACGGGCACTGGCCAGAGCTGGCTTGCGGAAGATGTACATCGGTACGTTGACTCTCAGCCTGTTTCTTGCGGTCTTTGGTGCCGTGCTGCTGGCGGTGGTGTTGGGCAACCAGTTGGCCAAGCCCCTGCTGGTGCTGGCTGACGGTGTGAGGCAGGTAGCGTTGGGTGACCTGACGCCCAAAGCTGCGCTTCAGGGCCACGACGAACTAGGAGGCTTGACCCGATCGTTTGCCGACATGACCCAGCAGCTGGCAGATGCCCGTACAGCTGTGCAGGAAAGCATGACGCAAGTCGATGCCGCTCGCGCTAACCTGCAGACTATTTTGGACAACCTCACCGCTGGCGTCATCGTGTTGGACGGCAGCGGGCACATCCAGTCCAGTAACCCTGGTGCAACCCGGATCTTGCGCGCGCCTCTGGCGGCTTATCACGGGAAATTGTTGGGGCAGGTTCCCGGCCTTGAGATGTTTGGCAAGGATGTGCAATTTCAGTTCGCAGATTTTTTGAGTGACAGTTCCCGCGATAACGCGTTGCATGGGCTTGAGCAGTGGCAACAGTCGTTTGAGTTGAATGCGGCCACCGCGGGGGCGCCGGAAAACGCCATCACCTTGATCGCGCGGGGCGCCAAATTGCCTGGCACAGAAGAATTCTTGTTGGTCTTTGACGATGTTTCTGAAATGGTGTCGGCTCAAAGGGCCCAGGCCTGGGGTGAGGTGGCGCGCCGATTGGCCCATGAGATCAAGAACCCGCTCACGCCGATCCAGCTTTCTGCCGAGCGCCTGGAAATGAAGCTCACTGGAAAGGTCGGTGAAGCCGAACAGACTCTGTTGACCAAGTCTGTCAAGACCATCGTCGACCAGGTTGATGCGATGAAGCGGCTTGTCAATGAGTTTCGCGACTATGCGCGACTACCCGCCGCAGAACTCAAGCCGGTTGATTTGAATAGCCTGATTGCCGACGTCATTCAGCTGTACGCCAGTGACACCGCCACGGTGGCCATTGAGACTGAGCTAGACCCGAAAGCCCCTGCGATACAAGGCGACGCGCAGCAGTTAAGACAAGTCATTCATAATTTGTTGCAGAACGCTCAAGATGCGCAAGAGGGCAGCGCCCAAGGCCGAATTGTGCTGAAAACAGAATATTCTGAAGCCTCCAGGCGGGTCCGACTGATTGTGCGAGATGCTGGCACTGGTTTTCCGGAGCACATTCTGAAGCGCGCCTTCGAGCCGTATGTCACGACCAAGCTGAAGGGCACTGGATTGGGCTTGGCGGTTGTGAAAAAGATAGCAGATGAGCACGGAGCCCGGATTGATATTTCTAATCGGGTTGACGGCGGTGTCGTGCAGGGAGCGCAAGTGTCGTTATCATTCGCAGTTGTAGCCTAGCAACACGCCAGGCACTAACCCGCAAAGCAGCAATCCAATCATGGCAAATATTCTGGTGGTAGACGATGAGCTGGGAATACGCGATTTGCTCTCGGAGATTCTCAACGATGAAGGGCACCAGGTTGAACTGGCCGAAAACGCGGCGCAGGCTCGGGCAGCTCGGGGTCGGACCAAGCCAGATCTGGTGCTGCTCGACATCTGGATGCCTGATACCGATGGCGTCACGCTATTGAAGGAATGGTCTTCCGGCGGCTTGCTCACCATGCCGGTCATCATGATGAGCGGCCACGCCACCATCGACACAGCCGTCGAGGCGACCAAAATTGGCGCGATGGCCTTTCTGGAAAAGCCCATTACCCTGCAAAAACTGCTCAAAGCCGTCGAGCAAGGCTTGAGCAAATCGACAGGTCGGAAAGTTGTCTATCCGGGTGCCGTCGTCCATCCATCCGATTTGACCGTCGAAACGGTCATGACCGGCAGCCTTCTTACTGCCGTCGCTGACCTGGGTCCCCAGAGCACCCAGAGCTTCTTTCTCGAGAAGCCTCTGCGCGACGCCAGGGACGAATTTGAGAAAGCGTATTTTGAATTTCACCTTGCCAAAGAAGGCGGCTCCATGACTCGCGTTGCCGAAAAAACTGGCTTGGAGCGGACTCACCTGTACCGTAAGCTCAAACAATTGGGCGTGGACCTCACGCGCGGCAAACGCGGCTCCTAACCCTCTGCAAAGCCGCAGGAGCAATGCCCAGCTGATATATAATTCGCGGCTCTGGCCCGGTAGCTCAGTCGGTAGAGCAGAGGATTGAAAATCCTTGTGTCGGTGGTTCGATTCCGCCCCAGGCCACCAGTTGAAGTAGCGCCTCAGCGCCCTCAGGGTTCTGGGGCATTTCTACGATCCCGGTCCGCTTTCTACAATGATCTACCGCGCACCACAGAATGTGTGGCCTCCACCGGGGAGTAAGAATGGCTCTGTTGATCGACAACTGTCCGCACTGCGGCGGTCACCGCGCTCAAGATTGCGAGCAGCACGAGCATCAGCTTGACGACCCTGGTGGTTACTTTCTCACGGTGGCGCTCACCGGCGTCATGCCGCTCTGGATAATCGCAGGCGCCGCCTCCCGAGAGGAGAGATATTTGATGAGCGCCAAGCCCGCGGCCGGCTCCTTGGCGTCAGCTGCGATACCCGCCGCGAAGCTTTGGAGCTGTTGCGTCTGGGCCGGAATCTCACCAAGCTGATCGACACCTTCCACGGGCAGCAGCTCGCTCATCGTCTGGAATCCAAGCTCGGCTTCGCCGCGCGCGACCGCCTGCGCCACGGATCCAGGCACCATTTTGCTTTTATCCTTGATCTGCTCGCCGATGCCCAACAGCGGGAATAGCACGGTGGATAGATAAACTCCGCTGCCGCTGTCCGAATACGCTATGGATTTCGCCTCCAGCAGCGTGCGCTTGAACGCCTCGACCGTGCTGATGTCAGGCTTCGGCGCGCCCTTGCGTACGACGGCCCCAATTGCAGCGCGTGCAAGCTCTGTCCGACTCGCCGACAACACCTTTCCGTCGGCGACCAGGCGATCGAGCGCTTCGGTATTGATGATCACGACGTCGACTGCCTCACCACGCGCAATCCGGTTGGGAACGGCCTCCGGCCTCGCGCCCATCGAAGGCCCGCGAATTGTGACGATCCTGTGCCCCGTCGTGCGCTCGAACTCCGGAATGAGCTTGTGATAGGGCTCGTAAAATCCAGCAGAACTCATCACCTTGATCTCGGCCGACGCAGCCAGCCCTGCCCCGAACAGCAATCCGAGTCCCACGACGGCTCCGAAAAACCACGTTCCTTTGCTCATGATCCGCTTCCGAAATAGATAACAACGCAAGCCAGGCGATACGCGTGTGTGCATCGTGCGCCTAACGTGATGTTACACACTGCGAAATAAAATGCCAAAAGCGAATAACGTGGCGCTTTGAGCGGAGCCAAGTCGTTGCAGCACATTAGAAAATCGGCACTGTGTCATGCGAAGGTGTACGTTTAAATGAAGCTGGGAAATGACCCGGGCGCCGAGATGGCCCGCATCCCGACACAGACCGGCGGCTTCGGCATCTCGACGAGCCCGGACGGTAAGCTCGTTGCCCTGGCGGCACGCGAGGACATGGCGACCGGCAAGGAGGGCAACACGATTTCGATCATCGACGTGGAGAAGGCATTGACCACACCCGCAACGGCTGAAGTCGCGCGCGTGCAGGTTGGGACCGATGACCCGGCCGTGGGCACGCGTCCGTTCGTAGCGGCGTTCACGCCCGACGGAAAGCGTATCGTGGTGACGCATTTCCGCACCAACAACATTTCCGTCGTCGACGTGGCGAAGGCGCTTGCTGGGCAACCTTCGGAGATCAAGCGCCTGGCGCTTGTGACACCTGACGGACGTCCCTCCCGCCCGCGTGGCGTTACCTTCACTTCAAATGGCAAGTACGTCGCCATCACTGGTGCTCCGCGGACCGGCCCGAATTCCGGAGTGGTCTGGCTTGTCGATCTAGAGACTTATGCCGTGGCCGGCCGGGTGACTCAGGGCGGCCACGAGTCGTACCTAATGGGAACTTTCAGAGCCCGGTGACTGCAAACGCGAGCGTTGTCGGTGCAATTGGGATGCGCGCAGTGTTCGATCCCGACTTAAGGCACAAGAATTCAACGCCGACTGGTCTCAGTCGGCGTCGT